>JAKPRU010001258.1 GCA_029557025.1 Candidatus Omnitrophota bacterium
ATGTTTTCTGATCCGCTTTGCTAGGAGCAGCGATCCGACCAGCACCTGCCCATACGCGAGTTCTTTTCCCGTGCTGTCCGCCATGCAAGGGACAAACCAGCGGCGTTTTGCCGTTCGGATGAAGTGGATATCCAGAAGGTCTTTCGGTTCTCGGCGGATATTCACCGCCTCGCTGCCTAACTCCAGTACCGTTTCACGGACCTCGCGGGCAGAGACACCCGAAGGCAGAGCGGTCCCGAAAGACACTGTGACCGGGTACGGAAGGCGACGCGGCCATTTCCAGAAATACCGATTGTCTTTGAAACTGAAGATGCTTCCCCACACGCGGTCCAGGTGAACCGGAATCACCGGCACATCCAGGTCCCGGACGATTCTCTCGAATCCTCTCTTGAACGGAAGCAGATTTCCCGTTCGGCTCATCGCGCCTTCCACGAAGATACAGACAACCTCTCCGTCCCCGATCTCTTTGCGTGCCTGCTCAAGAGATTTCAATATGCGCTTCGGGTTATCGGCTGATACAGGGATGGCGTGCATCAGACGCAGCAACCAGGTGAACGCGCGGATTTCGTAGAATTTTCGATGGACCATGAACCGGATGAACCGCTGGACACAAGCCCCAACAAGAAACGCGTCGACAAAAGAGGCATGATTGCAGACAAGCAACGCCGGACCTTCGGAGGGGACATTTTCCTGCCCCGCGACGCGGATCTTGTAGATGGTGTGAGTCAGCATCCAAAGGCAGAATCGGATCAGGAAATCCGGGAGGATCCGCATGGCATACAGGGTCCCGATGATGGTCACGCATCCCATCCAGAACACGAGGCGGTCCGGCGTCATTTTCAGGAAATCGTGCGTGGTCCACAGGACCGCAGAAGATCCCACAATGGCGGCGGTGCTAAGGAAATTACTGGTGGCGATGCAGCGTCCTTTCTCATCCCGTCCGCTTCGCTGTTGAAGAAACGCATTCAGCGGGACAATAAAGAACCCCCCGGCTACCGCCAGAAGGCCCAAAGCAAATGCCGCCGAGCCGAACGATTCCGTAGCCCCGGCCAGTTGAAACGAAAAAATCCCCATGCCGATGCCTCCGAGCGGAACGAGCCCCAACTCCACCTTCTCACCCGAAAGCCGTCCGGCCAGAACGCTTCCGGTCCCGATTCCCACCGCCAGAAATGTCAACAACAGCCCTGTCCGAACATCGTCCGATCCGAGTACCTCTTTGCTGAACAGCATCATGTTCATATTGAGCAGCTGACCGAGAAACATGAAATAGGAGATCCCCATCACGGTCAGCCAGAGAGACTTGAGCGCATACAGTCGGCGTGTGCCGGTAATGATTTCACCCCAGGGATTGAAGAAGAACTTCTTGACCGCGCCGGAAGCCGGAACCTTCGTGACCCCAAGGCTCGTCAGGAAACCGATCACCGCAATGGCGATAACCACAAGCCCGATCAGATACACCCGGTCTT
>JAKPRU010000376.1 GCA_029557025.1 Candidatus Omnitrophota bacterium
GCTCCCTGTCTGAACTTGAGCGGACCGCGTAGTCGGAAGGAGGAGCGTTTTACCAATTCGTTCGCCAAATACTTGTTACAGCACTTGGTTGAGTTAGGATCCATCCAACCAAACAAGAGGTGTCAATCTTATTCTTGTCCCCACCACGGTCAAACGAGCTGGCCTAAAGACAGTCGCATTTTTAATGAAAAACGCTTGGTGAGAGCAATCTTTAACCAGCAGAGGCACAGCGGGAACGAGAGCATCAGCGATCCGGACAATTGTATCGGAGAGCTGATTGATTATGAGATCCCCTTGAAACAACAGATGTCCGGTGATCCGGCCGGAGATATTGATTTGTTGGGCGTATGTCGAGAAAAGAAAATTATAAACCTGATCGAAGTTAAAATTTTACCGAAGAAAAGTAAGAGAGACACTCTACTGAGAGCAGTAATGGAAATTTTCACGTATTACATGTTGCTGGATCGTAATAAATTTCTAGATGAATACAAAGATCGACTCCCCAGAAATTTATCTTCTCCCTCCTATCAATTAGTAGTTTGTAGCCAAGCAGGCTCTCTTTCAGCCGAACAAATGAAGAACTTTCAAACAGAGCAGAAAGATCTCCTTGCTTTGATTGAAGCTCTTGCGAATCAAATTCAGCAGTCATTCCTATTTTGCGACTTCACAATTCAAGGTGATGAAACTCAGCCACAGTTGAGGTTAGAAGAAGATAGATTTTTTTTCGCCGAGAACAGGTCTATGGCAGTCACGAAAATATGTGAAATCAGGGCTACTCGATGATCCTATACCTGCATAGGGGAAGTCATCAGGTGGGAGGTTCTTGTATTGAATTGGAGACAAGTGGGAGCCGGATACTTCTAGACTACGGCCTTCCATTGGAGGAATTCGTTCTTAATAATCACTTGTCATCAAAACAGGAAGCCCACAGAGATCTCTTGCCAATTCTGGGTCTTTACAACAACGAATCATCACAATTCGAAGGGATTCTTTTAAGCCACGCCCACCCTGATCATCATGGGTTATTAGGCTACGTCCGTCCAGAGATCCCGGTCTATGCCAACCGGGAGACACAAGAACTGCTGAGCATCAGCGAATATTTCCGACCGGAGGCGCCGCCCGTGCGGAACCTGCGGACCATCGCCGCCGGGGAGCCTTTCACCGTCGGGGCGTTCCGGGTGACACCGTACCTGATGGACCACTCGGCCTACGGGACCCTGGCGTTCCTCGTCGAGACCGAGGGAAAGCGGGTCTTCTACAGCGGCGATTTCCGGGGGCACGGGCGGAAATGCACGGTGTTCCAGCGGTTCCTGGCGGATCCGCCGGCGCCCGTGGACGCGCTGGTCATGGAAGGCACCGTCCTCGGCCGGGCGGAGACGGGCCTGCCCAGCGAGGCGGCGGTACAGAATGAACTGGAGCGGATCTTCCGGGAGCGCCGCGACCTGACGTTCATCGCCTTCTCGTCCCAGAACACCGACCGGGTTGAATCCGTCTTCAATGCCTGCCTTCGCACCGGCAAGACGCTGGTGATCGACCCGTACACAGCGTTCATCCTGAACAGGCTCGGTGGAGAACTACCCCGGTATTTTTCCAAGGGAATCAAAATTTATTTCGGACCGGGTTCCCACGCCGATCGGATGGCCGAGCGGCACGATCTGTGGCGTTTCAAAGACGCCAAGATCAGCTTTCAGGATATTCTTCAAAAGCGGTGTGAGATGGTGATTAAGAACACCTTTGCCGTCCGGCGAAAATTTGCCGGCGCCGGGGAATTTGGCGGCGCGGCGCTGGTCTACAGCCAGTGGTGGGGCTACTTCGATAACGAGCGGGAGTTCTGGGCCGCCCACGGCATCGAGCCGGTCCACGTGCATGCCGGCGGTCACGCGCGCGTCGCCCACCTCCAGGCACTGGTCCAGGCGCTGCAACCTGGCCGGATCATCCCTATCCACACCCGCCATCCCGAAGCCTATGCTGAGCTGTTCGGCCCAAGCGTCCATTGCCTGCCCGACGGCCAGGAGATGAAGATTTGAATCGGGAACCTTTATCAACCTGAATGATTCAGCGGATTAGGAGTTGTTGGCTAGAAACATGGATTTGTCCGGCTGTAGGACTGATCCATTCCTAAGACAGGGGTTCTACGACGACTCGGCGGTCATCAGTACCGCGGAGTGATGCCCATGGAATTTGCCAGAAGATGGATCAGGTAACGGTACAGGCCGGACTTATTCCGGACGCGGAGCCGCCCGGCCAGGGCGTCCACCTCAGCAATGGCATCCTGGGGGAGCAGGAAGGACATGGTCCGCTTGGCGTGGCCGGACACCAGCCGGCTCTCCGGAAAACTCTGAAAATCCGCATCAGTCATCCGGGTGCATGATTGGATGACATGGACCAG
>JAKPRU010000445.1 GCA_029557025.1 Candidatus Omnitrophota bacterium
GGACCCCTTTGACACGCCTGTAAATGTAATCGGAGAGCGGATCTCTCGGCGGCGGCTGATCTTTAAAGATACTCGCCACAAGAGCAGTGGCGGTGCGGCAGGACCCGCAGGCGAATGCGGCAAGCGCCAGATCATGGGGAAAATGGGCGTGGATGATATCCCATTCACCCTCGCGCATGAACCTGCGCAAGGTGCGAATATCCGAAAGATTATCCAACAAATTCAGATGCCGATTCAGGCGGATTTGCGGCACAAGGCGCAACCCGTGTTCCTCGGCCAGAGCGCCTAATCCTCGTTGCCCCTGCTTTTCGCGACTGGTGAAAACCGGCCCTCGACTGGACAAACGAAACCGTGGCGGTCCCGCGGGAGAGGCGAATCCGACTTGATGCCCGCGCTTTGCCAACAACGAACAAACGGTCAGCACCATTCCGGCGGGACCGGTGTAACGGTCGTTTCCATATAGGTGCAAAATCCGGAGCGGACCGGACGAAACAACAATCACCGGGGGCGAAATGTCGGGCTTCTCTTCCGGGAACAGACGCGGATCGGTCTTGATCTCAGGAGGGGAGTCCGATTCCGTTCTCAATCGTTCCAGCATTCCCAAAAACAGGACAAGAGCGGGAGTCACATTCCGTGTGAACAGCAGCGTGTCAAAGCAACAAAACACTGTAAACCCCACGGCAGCCCCGAAAAAATAAGCGTGTTCTCCGTATCGGCCCCAAGTGCCGGACGGCGAACGCGGCGGAACAAATCGCACAAAGCGAACAGCCAGCCAAATCAGGGCCAGAAGTCCGGGAGGACCGTAAATCAGCCAGACATGAAAAAAAAGGTTGTGTGCATGGTTGATTTCCGGGTACGGGGGCCGGTCCACACGAAAGGATTGCAGGTATGACACACGATCCTTCACCGCATTCCCGCCGCCCCAACCGGACACGGGAAGATGCGGGACAGCATAACGCATCATCTGGTCCCAGATCACCAGGCGCGACTCCGGACGGGAACCGGATATATCCAGGAAGGTTTCCTTCATCCGTCCCATGGCCGGTCCGACGAAAAAAGGCGCCACAAGTCCCGCGATCAACAGCAGCGGCAAGAGATGCATCAGCGCCCGACGTCCGCCCAGCCGCCACATACAGACAAGAGAAACAAACAGCCCCAGGTAAGCCGCTCGTGAAAACGTTATCAGAACCGCCAGGAAAATCAGTACTGCCACACAGAATATGCCCACGTGAATCCACCACTCTCTCGAAAGACGGGCAATCAGAAGAAGCATCGGCAATCCAAGCAGGGCATAAGCCGCCAGCAGATTGGGATGGCCGAATGTGCCCTCCGCGCGGAATTGCCCGCTCACAATCCATTCAAACAAAACCACCATCCCCAGGTATAAATTCCCGGCGACAAAAGCGCCTGTAACCCACCGTGTGGCACGTTCGTGAAACCGAAAATTGACCAGGGCACAATAAAAAGCCATACACAGGATTAATTTCAGCGCATCTTTCAGGGATTCGTAGCCGTATCCCGGTGACACGCTGGAAAAAAGCGAGACAAGCGCCAGCCCCGCCAATGGAGCAAGGAAAATCCCCGGACGCAGGTGCAAGTCGCTTCCGAGAAACCAGAACACAAACCACGTTATCAGAAACGGCGTGAAAAGTTTGTAGGCATTCCCTCCAAACGAGACCGACTGCCCGAACAACTCAAAGGCAATTCGCCCGGCGGGTATGGTGAACAGAATAACTCCGAGCTGAATCCACAAGAGAATCCCCAGCCAGAAGCGGAAGTCATTTTGACGATACTCGGCCATTTGCATGGTTTCTATTACCTACCCGGAAACGCAGGATCCTCATACGACAGGGTCTTCTCCTCAGAGCATAAACCGAAATGATACGATCACACAAGCGAAAAAGATTTCAGAGTATTTCCTATGGATTCAATGCCTCTTACCATCCTTCAGATCGCAAGCAGCAGCTCCATGACCGGAGAAGCCGGGCATGTTTTCAGCTTGTCCAGGGGGCTGATCGAACGGGGTCACCGAGTCCTGATCGGCTGTCGGAGCATTAAGAAAGGGAAACCGGTTGACGTGATGCTGCAAGAGGCGAGAAAGGTGGAGGGCGCGGAATTTTTCCCGCTCAATTTAGTGAAAGGGATTTCGTTGCGATACGACCTGGCAGATCTGGGAACGCTGGACCGCCTGTGCAGAAATAATCCCGAATTGCGGATCGTTCACGCTCACCGATCCAAGGAACACTGGCTGGCCATGCTGCTGCGGCGACGGTATCCATATCTTCGGGTGGTTCGAACCCGGCATGTCACCACACGCACCCGGCCGCACATTCTGAACCGCCGGTTATATCAAAATACCGACGCGGTCATCGCTACCTCAACGGCCATTCGAGATGGACTAGCCGCATCCGGGATTCTTCCGGCTGAAAGTATTTCCGTTCTGCATGGTGGGGTTGACGCGAAACGGTTCCATCCGGGGATATCCGGGGAACCGTTCCGACAAGAACTCGGCGTAGACATGGATGTTCCGTTGGTAGTGGCAGTCGGGCATCTGGATCGGGTCAAGGGGTATGATGTGCTGGTCCGTGCATTTCGTGAGGTTCACCGGGCATTCCCCGCCGCTCGCCTGGTCATTGTCGGAGAAGAGCATGAGGTCCGGCGGGAGGATCTGATGAACCTCGCCGCCGAGCTGGACATTGCAGACCGGGTGCATTTGCCCGGGAGGAGGGAGGATATCCCGGTAATCATGGCGGCGAGTACGGTGGGGGTGATTTCCTCGGTCGGATCGGAGGGAAACAGCCGTGTAGCGCTGGAGTTCATGGCAACAGGAAAGCCTGTGGTGTCCACTACGGTAGGATGTCTTCCTGATCTGATTCGAGACAATGAGACAGGGATATTGGTCGCTCCTGGGGATTCTGATGCGCCGGCACAAGGGATACTCCGGATTTTGGAGGCGCCGGAGATGGGGAGGGCATTCGGTAAAGCCGGACGAAAACTTGTCGAAACAACCTATACCGAGGAGAGTGCCGCTGAGAGGGTGGAGGGGATTTACCTGGGGCTTTTTTGATACTGGCAAATTGCGAAAAAAGGGTTATACTATACTTGTGTAGAAATAATTGTGCGGACCGGTTCTTCGTTGGAAAATGAAACAAGTGCGGGTTCCATGCGCCATCGGAGGAAAACAATCATGATCCAATCCGTTCTGATTCTGGTTTTCGCGTTGTTGGCTCCGATAGGACTGTGGGCATCGGAAGAGCAACCTGATCCGGGCAAAGTGTATATGCTGGAAAGTAAACGGCTCCCGGTGCAGGATCGGATCAACCGTGCCCTCGAAACAATGGAGAGTTCCGAGGAAGAATCTGTTTTGGCGGAGGCGGTGTGGGATCTGGCTCGTTTCTGTGGAACACCAGAACGAAGTAAACAGGCACTGGAAGCCATTGATCAGTTGATCGAAAAATCTTCCGGCAACTCCACCGTATCCAAACGGGCGACCCTTTCGAGAGCTCGCATTCTCGCACAGATCGGGCAGAGAGATGACGCGTACGAGATCTTTGCCCGCGCCATTATGGAACAATGGGATGAAAAGGCTTATGAACTCTATTACGAGAGTCTGAAAGACAACGGTGAGTATGCCGTCATGGCCATAGACCGATACCAGCGCGTAACCAGCGATCAGGTCAGCGAGGCATTCCGGAAATTCTTCAAGTTCGATGGCGATTTGGTTCTGATGTTTCGGGAACTCCAACGGATGAAACAGGAAAACAACGATGCGTTGGCGATGGAAGCGGTATACCCCCAGCTCCAGGAGTCCAAAGGCAGACCGCTCGCGAAGTCGATTGCAGAGGCATTGTGTCTGACATCGGACAAACGCTACCGGGAGGCTTTGGCTCTAATCAACCGCCTCGATGACCGAATGCGGAACGAGAAATTCCCGGAAGCGCGGTACGATGACTCCAAGGATTTTCCGATGTATGCCTCAATTGTGCTTTTCTACGAGGCAGCCGATTTCGACGCGGCAAGAGCCTGTTTTCGGGAGTTCATGGATTTGAATCAAGACAACCCGGAGCGTGTTTTGACAAAGGCGGTTGAGATCACATACGGGATGGCTCACTCGCCGGAGACAACAAAATTGATTGCGGAACTGACCGGATACTTGCTGCAAAGCGAGCTTTATATGAACGAGGAGATCCACAGCCGTCTTCCCGAAGAGAAACTGGCATCGCTGATGAACATGCACCATATTTCGTTGATTTGGCGCGGGAAACCGGATGAGGCGGCGAGAGTGAGTATGCAAGTAATGGAAAAATACTATCCTCAGACTCTGGCGGGCGCCGTTGCCGCTCGATCATTTGCGCAATATCTGGTTCAGGCGCATAACGATCTCGATGGTGCGGAGAAGATTTATCTGGATATCCTGGATCGCGCTCCGTTCGATGGGGTTTTACCGGCGACCCGAATCGACTTGGCGGGAATTGCCATGATGCGGCAGGATTATGCCAAGGCTGTCGCATTGCTGGATGAAGTGATCGCTCATGTTGGCCCTTCACCACGGGAACATCTCATTTCGTGGGTGCAATCGGCGTACGAAATGCGGGAGGTCGCGCTGAATAAAATGCTGTCCGCTTCGGGACCTCCCCGGCCGTAATACGCCAGGCAGGTGAAAGAGGATTCCGACAGCGGACTCCGGCACGGAATTTCCTTACGGATTGCGGTGGAATGGCATAAGATGGTTTAACCTTTTCGGGATAAGGGTGAAACCACCTTGCATCTGTCTTTCGGCGATACTCTTCTTTTTGCATTCGAAGACATTGTGAATGCGCCGGTGCTTTATGCCGTTTTGGCGCCGTGCCTGGTGTCTTTTTCCCGCTCCATTCCATCCCTCGGTGCGGCGATATCGGGTTTGGGGATCGGGCTTCTTGTCGGGTCTCTCCTGCCGGGAATTGTTGAGAATCGTTGGGCGGCATTGGCGGCGGTTCTTATTTTGTTTGCGCTTTGCCTGGGGCCGGTTCGGGAGTGGGTAAGGAACCGAAATCGGCTGACAGAAGTTGATACCGTGCTCATGGCTGGTTCTGTGCTGGTTCTCGTTTTTTCCCTCATCTGCGTTTTTTATAGTTGGAACACGGGACAGGAGTCCTGGGGAATCCGGCCCGTTGTGGCTGTGATTGTTCTCATGGCCTGCTATCGTCGGCTTCTTCCCGCCTTTCTGCAGGGAAAAGGAAACCGCATCGCGAAACGCATTGCGTTGGCGGGAGCGGTGATTCTTTGCGCGCGGGGCATGGTCTGGTATGGGCAGTATCACACGCTTTCCTCGGCAAGATCGCCCCGCGCCGATTTATTTGTAAATATCCATTGTCTGGAGGCAACCCAAAAGGCCTTGGAGCATTTGGAGAACAACAGGATGCAGGAAGCTGTTACTGCGTTGCGCGGCTGTCTCGTCGGCGGGGGGCCGGAAACGGTTTCCGCCCGGGTGGCCGGGTGGTCCGGTCTGGAACCGACAACGCTGCCGCTCATGCTGGCCTTTGGGGGACATGTGCCTGTGGATCGTCGGACTCACGTCTATTCCTCCGGATGGGATGGCGCGCACGGGCGTATTCTGGTGCTGGGTGAGAGAGGGAGACTGTGGGCGTTGACCCGGTCCGGAGTGCAAGACCTTGGGGCGCCGCTGAAAGAGGCGATCGCCCTGGCTGTCAGCGCGGATGGATCCCAAATCGGCCTGATCTCGGAAAAGGGGAGAGTGTTCATCACAGACCAACAGGGGAAAGAATTGTGGAAATTGTGGCTTCCTGAAGCAACTTATCGAGATATAGCAGGAACCGAATCGCCAAACCGGTTCCTCGCGCTTCGGGCGGATGGCTCGGTTTACAATGTCACTCATCAAGGCTCCAGGCTGCTTGAGGGATATCCCACCTGGAAAGATACTGAACCCGCGGTGTCGATTGTCTCAACCCCTGACGGAAAAGGTCATTATGTTCTGGACCGATTCGGGGGTGTTCATCCGAGAGGAGAAACTCCCATCCGGTATGAGGACCTGAAGGGGCAATCGGAAAGCGGCCATTACTGGCCGGAACAAGACACAGCGCGTGCGATCCTTCTGGCCTCGCCGAATGCTCTGATATATGTGGATCGATTCGGAGGCTTGCACAGTGTTGTCAAAAGTGACGGAACAGTTTCCTATCGGGGGCACGATTATCCGCCACTGAATGAGCCGGTTGTTGTGGATGTTCTCGGCGGGATTGTTCCCGGTATGTTTCACATTGTTTGCGAGGATGGGCGGATTATGCCCATCCCGGACTATGGGTGGCTGATTCCGAGGGGGGAACATGAGTGAACAGGCCCCTCTGCGTGTCTGGCATGTGGACTCCGGGAAACGTCATGGAGGCGGACAGGTCCAGATTTCCTATCTGCTGAACGGCCTGGTCAGTCGGGGAGTCGCCTGCACATTGATTTGTCCGAAAGAATCGCCGATTCCGGGCCTCGGCATTCCACCGGAAGTCGAAGTGATCCACCTGAACCTGCGGTCGGAATGGGACGTTCCGTCGATCTGGAAAATGCGGAAGATGGTAAGGACTTTCCAGCCGGACATCCTTCACGCGCATGATGCCAAGGCACACACCGTTTGCCGGCTGGCGCGAACCGAAAGGCAGAAAGTGATCGTGCATCGACGGGTATCCTTTCCAATCCATCGGCATATCCTGACAAAATGGAAATATGGCGCAGGCGTGGATCAATACATTGCTGTCGCAGAATGCGTTCGGGACCGCCTGATTGGGATCGGAGTGCCAAAAGAGAAGGTGGCGGTGATCCACAGCGCAGTGGACCTGTCCCGGTTTTCAAATACCGGGCAGGATACCACCGTGAGGGAAGAATTGGGCTTGACGGAAGACCAGAAGATCATCGGCACGGTTGGGCGACTCACGCGGGAGAAACGGTATAATTGGCTGCTGGACACCCTGAAGCCGATTCTGGAAAGCCATCCGAGATGTTGCCTGGTCCTTGTGGGGGACGGGCCGGAGCGGGGACCATTGGAGAGTCGGGCCGAAAGGTTGGGGATTCGGGATCAGGTGATTTTTACGGGCCATCGGGAGGATGTGCCCCGGCTCCTGGCGGCCTTTGATATCTATGTGCTTTGCTCGGAATCGGAGGGGTATCCGGTGAGTCTGGGGGAAGCAATGGCGGCGGGGTGTGCCGTAGTGAGCGCCAATGTGGGCGGGGTTTCAGAAATTGTGACGTCAGGAGAGAACGGAATAGTGGTCCTCCCGAACGATGCTATCTCTCTGAGGGATGCGGTGGGATATCTGTTGCAAAATAAACAACTGCGAATGGAATTGGGCCGAGCCGGTCGAGAATCCGCGATAAAAAAAATCGGTACGGAAGCAATAGTCGAAGCGGTTCTGAAGCTGTATAATGAGGTTCATATTATGGGACGGTGAGGCGATTGAATTGCGATGACAAAGCCAAAGCGATTAAAAATCGTTGGGAACTTTTCATCTGTTTTAATAATCCGCCTGAATGACATCGGCGAAGTGGTGATGACCCTTCCATGCCTGGATGCCGTGCGCCATGCGCTTCCGGGGGCACGGATCGGGTTCCTGGTGTCTCCCCCAAGCCATGAACTGCTTTTGTACGACAGCCGAGTCGATCAGATCTTTGTTTTTGAGAAAAAACTGTGGCGGGATCGCCCATCCCTGCAGGGCATCAAGCAGCTGGGCAAACTTCTGCTGGACCTTCATCGCGAACGTTTCGACCTCGCTATCGATCTTCATAATAATCCATCCACGCATTGGCTGGCCTATGTGTCCGGCGCGAAATATCGAGTTTCATTGGAATCAAAATACCGATCTCGTTACCTGATGACCTGGAATGCTGCTCCGTGCGCCGGCTGGGAACAGATGCACAATATCGAACGGCATTTTCATGTTCTTACTTCGGTAGGAATACCGACCCGAGGCGCGGAATATCGCTTTGCGCTGGATCCCGAATCGAGAGTGCGTGTAAAGACCCAGCTGGATCAGGAATTGGAACAGGGGAAACCTGTGGTGGTTCTGCAACCGGGTGCCGGTTTGCCCGAACGATGCTGGCCTGTCCAACGGTTCGGGGAACTGGCCGCTCGATTGGTGGAGGAAGCCGGTGCGCAGATTGTCGTCCATTGCGGTCCGGGCGAAGACCACTTGGGTGAGCGAATCCGTCAGTCGGTACCGCAGCCGGTTTTGATTGCGAAGCGCCTTACATTACAGGAGTTGGCGGGGCTATTGGATCTTTGTGACCTGCTTATCTCGAACGATTCGGGACCGATGCACTTGGCCGCCGCTCTGGGGAAACCGGTGGTCGCGGTATTCGGGCCGACACATCCGCAGCGTTCGGGTCCTTATCAGGCCCGTGCCGTGGCGGTCAGCAATTACGTGGAATGCTCACCCTGCGGCATTCAGAATCTGTCCTGCATTCACCGGAAATGCCTGACCGATATCTCGGCGGATGAGGTCTATGATGCGGCGGTGCACCTCCTGAGCCGGGAGCGGGAACGGCCACAGGAGGAATCCTCCGGAATCGCCTCCGCCGGAGCCTCATGATTCGACCCATCCTTCTGATCCATCGCGCCGGCTGGGGAGGAGCCGAGCAGACTCTCCTCGATTTGATTGAAGGTCTCCCAACCGACCAATGGCAGGTAACGGCAGCCGTGCCGGATGGACCCTTCTCCGAAAAACTCGCGGGACTCCAAACAAACATTGAGTCGATCCGGTTTCCTGCATGGCGCAAAATGCGGGACCTGATACGAAATCGGTTGTGCCTTCGTTCAATCACGAGACTGGCGGGGCGGGTTTCTGCACGAGTGGTAATCGCTGGGGATTTTCGCACCGCGCCTTACGCTGTTCAGGCAGCGGTCAACCGGGGGTGTCCCAGCCTGGTGTTCATACAAGACTCGACTATCCGGCAACGGCATATCAAAGCCTATCGAGTTCATCGAGCGGACCGTGTGCTTTGCCCCTCCAACCGTCAACTTCAACAGGCCATTTTGGGTGGTGTCGATCCGTCCAGGGCAATTCTTTTGCCGGTCGGAATCGATACAAAGCGATTTAATCCCCATGTCGATGGATCGCAGTTGCGAAATCAGTGGATGCCTTGTCAGGACGCCGTTCTGGTGGGATGTATCGGGAGCATTTCGCCCCTGAAAGGTCAGGACCTTCTGCTGGAGGCCATGCTGCCCTTGATGCGAGAGGATAAGAGAATCGGGCTGGTTTTCGCCGGATCGGGAAAGAACTCATTTATCGAGAATCTGAAAAGGCGGGCACCGGAGTTTCTCTCCTCGAACAGGATTCGTTTTGTAGATTGGATGGAGGATATTGGGGCGGCGTATGCGGCGGTGGATGTGGTAGCGGTTCCCTCCCGCTCGGAGTCGTTTTCGCGTGTGACAGCGGAGGCGATGGCCTGCGGAAAGGCGGTGATCACCACACAAACCGGTGCAGTGGAGGAATTGTTCGACCGGGATCGGTGCGGGATATCTGTTCCCGTCGGCGATATATCAGCGCTGCGGGAAGCGCTATCGCGCCTGGTGAACGACGCCGAATTGCGAATGCAACTTGGGCACGCCGCGTCCGAACAGATCGTCCATCATTTTTCTCTGGCGAAATCTCAACAACAGTTCCAGGAAGTATTACAGAGCCTGTGTGATTGACGGAAATCTCCGAGAGCGACGAAATGGAACGGGATCATTTCAAAACGTTGTCCAGTGTTCAGAATCCCCTCGCGAAACAGGTCGTGAAACTGAAAGACCGGAGGCATCGGGATGAACTGGGCCTGATGGTGATCGAGGGATGCCGCGAGATTGCGCGTGCCCTGGAAAGCGGGATTCGGATCGATCAACTCTTTATTTGCAGGGAACTGACGAAGAATGAACAGGCACAGGGAATCATCCGACAGGCCACACAAACAGGCGCTGAGATTCTGGAGATCGACACACGGATTCTGGAGAAGATTGCCTACCGGGAGAACCCCGATGGTCTTTTGGCGGTGGCAAGACAACCGGCCTGGTCGCTTCAGAACTTTCGGTTAGGAGAGTCTCCCCTGGTTGTCATTGCAACAGGTTTGGAAAAACCCGGCAACTTGGGATCGATTCTGAGAAGCGTGGATGCGGCCGGTGGGGACGGAGTTGTAGTATGTGACGGGATCACAGACCCGGCGAATCCGAATGTCATTCGTGCCTCAACGGGGGTTTTGTTTACAGTCCAACTGGCAAAAACCGATCCTGCGGAAACCTTCTCCTGGCTGAGGGAAAATCGAATTCGAGTTATGGCTGCATCCCCGGAGGGACACTGCGAGTTCTGGGACGTGGACTGGCGAAAACCTTGTGCAATCGTAGTCGGCACAGAACATACCGGTCTGGATAAAAGGTGGCGCGAGAATGCAGACCAAACAGTTCGCATTCCCATGAAAGGCCGGGCGGATTCGCTGAATGTAGCCGTGACAACAGCGCTGCTGCTTTTTGAGGCGGTACGGCAGCGGCGGGGCTGAGAACAAGAAGTTCTTTCCACGATCCGACGGAGGGGCAGAACCCCGGTGTGGGGTGAACGACCCGGATTGTCCCGTC
>JAKPRU010000449.1 GCA_029557025.1 Candidatus Omnitrophota bacterium
CGCCTTCCAGGTAACAGGTAGAGGGAACGGAGATCAGGAGATCCACGACTTTCAGCAGGCGAGTCAAATGAAAATCGAAGGCGTGGCACATATCGTCTAAAAGAAAAATGAGATTGTCGCAATCCAGAATCTTCGAGTACATCGGCGGTTTTTCATGCGGACCGACTTTCAATACAAATAATATATCGGGAAACTCCAATACCGTCCGACAAACGGTCTCTATGGAGGGAGAATAATCCTCCCATTGCGGGTCGAAATGGGTAGCGATCAGGGTAACCATATTGAAAGAACTGTAATAATCTCCGAACAGATCCGTGAGTGTGCAGGGAGTGTCCCTGAAGTAGGCATCGAATTGAGGCGAACCGGCGATAATCAGACGGCTACGATCCACCATGTATCTCGGCAGGTCGGGAACGAAAGGACTCGGTCCCGTGTAATAATCCACATTCGCCTGCGAATGCACAAATACCTTGTCGGAGAAAAGGGTGACCGGACGGGTGTTGCCCCGCGTCGCTCCATGCTGAACGAGACCTGTCCTGGCTCCGCAGAGGGATGCTGCCAGTGTGTACGATGCGGCATACAGCAATCCATAATCCCCGTCTCCTTCAATACTGGTCATCCAAATATCATTCGGACCGAGGATATCGAGAATATCCTGATTTCGTTCGGCGACAATCGGCTCAATTCCACAGGATCGCAACCGGCTCTCGGTCACATCCTGAGACAGCAGCGGCGCCGTCAGGAACCAGGAGGTAAACGCACGGACTTTCTGCGGATCCACCATGCGGACGAGGTTTTCAAAATGCTTCCAGGCATTGTGAGCCAGGCAGGCGAAATTCAGATTTCGATACAGATTCCACTGCTTTTTCTCAATTACAGGAAGTGGGGGGCTTCCCTCCGAAACCTTCAATAGAAAGAAGGCGGCCTCCATTCCCTGTTCCGCCGGGGTCGACCGAAAAGGAAAATTGAGCGCACGGGCAGTCCGTGGATACTTCTCCAGAGCGAGAGATTTCATCCGTTCGGATGTGCAATCCTCTACAATGTCAAAACCGGAACCGCGAAAACAACTTCGCCACCATTGTGCCGGACGGATACAATTATTCGGAAAAACGAGGTCGAAAAAGAGGCGGACAGAGATCAATAGAAATGCCGGATTGATCTCGCGAAATAACCGAAGGTAATCCTGTACTCGATCCGGGTTTTGTTGAGACAAAAAATCTACGCAAATCAGCAGGTCGTACCGACCCGGTACAGGGGGCTTCTGTGCAGGATGGGCGACATCCTCGGTATTCAACAATTCCACAAGATATTTCGACGGTTCCAATCCCTGTACCTCGAAGCCGCACGAACGAAGATACCGGACAACATCGCCGTGCCCACACGCAAAATCCAGAACACGATTTGTGCCGTGTTGCGATCGCAATGTTTCAAGTACTTCGCGAAGTCGCGCAACATTACAGGGAAGAATCCGTCCGGGAATCTTGCGATAAAAGAAATCCCGGGAAAGATCGGACTGGTGTGCCGGAATGGTCGATCTTGGTTCAGTGTCGAGTGACACTCCACGAGGTCCCGGAAAGAATACCTCGCGTGTTTCCACCGGCAGTTCGGCTTGTCCGAGAGGAACGATGGACAAAGTCAAAGGGACGATACGGGGAGGCCCGGAGATCGGAATGGTGCATCGGAATCCGTATGAGTTTTCTTTCGGGCAATTGGGGATAGCCGAAGTCAGGTCCCGCGCATAGCGGTCGCATCGGTATCTGGCCCCGTCCATCTGAACGAGTATTTCGTAGTGTCTTTCCTGGGAAAGATAAAACCATCCGGTTACTTCGACCGAGTCATCGAGTACCTGCCGGGGCCTCGGCGTGTCCCAGGAATATCGAATCTGTTCGGCCATCCTATCACCCGATTATCCGTGTTGACTCTGAGACTCCCGCCTGTCATCCCGCGAAACCCGCGCGCCGGCCCACAGGCTCCTTCCTAACATGATCGGTCTCTCGAATCAAGCCACGGAGCGAAAACGGGCCATTTTACCCGTCGGGCTTGACTGACATGGCCCGGATGTCAAAAATGACAAGATATTCGAGCCATCGGCAAGGAGTAAATCATGATCCTGGATTTGTTGAAACGATTATCCGAAAAAACGGACAGCAAAATTGTCTTTCTGATTTTTGACGGCCTCGGAGGGCTGGATACCGGAAAGGGTACGGCCCTGGAGGTGGCGAAAACACCCAACCTGGACCGCCTTGCCGCGGAAGGAACGGTGGGTTTTGCCGACCCGATTCTTCCCGGAATCACTCCGGGCAGCGGCCCGGCGCACTTGGCTCTGTTCGGATACAATCCTCTCCAATATGAAATCGGACGGGGTATTCTCTCCGCCCTGGGAGTCGGTTTTGAAATCAAGGCGGGGGATGTCGCCGCGCGGGTCAATTTTGCCACCATCGACAAAAACGGCCTGGTGACAGATCGCCGAGCGGGCCGCATTCCGACGGAGACTTGTGTTCGTCTCTGCGACAAGCTTCGGCAGATATCCCTCGAAGGTGTGGAAGTCTTTGTCCAGCCCGAAAAGGAACATCGGGCGGCTGTTGTGTTTCGCGGGCAGGGGTTGTCCGGCCAGGTTTGCGACACGGATCCCCAGCGAACGGGCGCGAAACCGATTGTCCCCCGTGCCACGACGGATAATCCCGCTGCGGTCCGGACGGCGAAGATCGTGGAGCAGTTTCTCCATCGCGCATTCGAGGTTCTTAAGGACGATCACCCGGCGAATGCAATCCTCATGCGCGGATTCGACAGTTTTGAGGCTCTCCCGACCATGCAGGAAATCTACAAACTCAATCCCGCCGCCATTGCTACCTACCCCATGTACAAAGGCGTCGCTCGCCTTGTCGGCATGACCGTACTCGATGCGGGAGAGACACCCGAAACGGAATTCGATTGCCTGGAAAAACACTGGAACGAGTACGATTTCTTTTATGTTCATATCAAGAAAACAGACAGTTACGGGGAAGACGGCAATTTCGAGGGCCGCGTTCATGTGCTGGAAGAGGTGGATGCCCTTGTGCCGAGGCTGGTTGCGCTCAAACCATCAACGATATTGGTGACCGGCGACCATTCCACGCCGTCCCCGATGAAGGCTCACAGTTTCCACCCGGTTCCGGTTCTGATTCATTCGCCGCTGGCCCGACGGGATCCCGCGACAGTCTTCGGTGAGACGGCCTGCATGAGCGGCGGCCTCGGACGAGTTCCGATGGAATATCTCGTGTCGCTCGCCCTGGCACACAGCGGAAAGCTGCAAAAATATGGTGCTTGATCTGACGGAGATTGCACGGTCCAATCTTCCGATTGAACGGAGGGTTCTCGATAACGGGACTGTAATCGTTCACCAGGCAAGCCCGGCCAACCAGATCGTGGCGATCAAGGTTTTGACCCCGGTCGGTTCTGTCCAGGAACCGCCGGAGTTTGCAGGGTTGGCGAATCTCAGTATCCGGCTCCTTCCGACCGGAACATCCGGGCGTACCGAGCACGAAATCTCCCTGGCGCTGGAGGCGAACGGCGCGCATTTCAGCGCCGAGGCCGGGAAAGACGCCGCCACGGTTTCGCTTCTCTCCACACAGGCCGGATTCGCCGAGGACTTTGAGATTCTATTGGACCTCTTGCGCGATCCGGTCTTTCCGGACAACGCTCTTGCGCGGGACCGCGAGGTGGTTCGGATGATGATTCGGGAGGAAGACGATTCCCCGTTCAATCTCAGTTATCGCCTCTTTCGGGAGTTCCTGCTCGGCTCTCATCCTTATGGATGGCCGAGCCTGGGATTTGAGGAAACCGTTGCCCGGGTGCAAAGGGATGATGTGGTGAATTTTTCTCTTCGCCAACGCCGGGCCGATAATCTGGTTGTGGTTCTTGTGGGAGGCCATGAACGACCAGGGATTGTGGATTCTGTTGCCGAACAGTTTCTGAAATTGCCCCTTTTTTGTGGGGAAGCCTTGCCCGAACCTCCCGCCGCTCCCAGGGAACCCGCCAATCACGGCATTCGTGAGGAACACCGTGAAGGCGAGGCCGAATGGATTATGTCCGGGACATTTGCACCCGATTTCAACAGCGAGGATTTCGCCGCATTTCGTGTGTTGGATTCCATATTGGCTGGGTCCATGGATTCCAGACTTTTCGTGGAGTTGCGTGAGAAACGCGGGCTGGTTTACCAGGTCGGCAGCCAATACACACCTCATTTTCACTGCGGTGTGTATGCGCTGTATGCGGTCTCCACACCGGAGAATCGCCCGGAAATTCTCCGTCTTCTGGAGAACGAATGGGAGCGACTGAAGGAGGAGCCGGTCGGCGCCGAGGAGTTGGACCGTTCCAAGCGATATCTGATCGGCCGCCAGATCATGAGCCTGGAAAGCAATTCCGGTCGTGCTTCCGCGCTCGGTATCTATGAACTGTCCGGTCAGGGTGCCGAGCAGGTTAGTCAATACCCGCAACGAATCGCGCAAGTGACCGCCCCGGACATCCGTCGGGTAGCTCA
>JAKPRU010000455.1 GCA_029557025.1 Candidatus Omnitrophota bacterium
GAAGCCGGCACAGGCTTCCCCGGAGGGAGAGGGAAAAGAGGGTGGCACAGGCTTCCAGCCTGTGGTTTGGGTGCCAAGCAGACAATATCCGGTAGGTATTTTCTACGGGGCTAAACCCATGAACGAGCCATCAACCTCCAAGACATCCCCCGCTCCGCGAATCCTCCTGAGCGATGATGACTCCGATACCCTGTTGATACTCAAGACACTCTTCGAGCGTAACGGCTACAATGTCTGCGGAGAGGCCAAAACCGGGGTAGACACACTCCAGCAGGTTGTCGAAAAACGCCCGGAAATCCTGATTCTGGATGTGCGTATGCCGCTTGGAAACGGACTGACCATTCTGCCGGTCCTCCGCGAGATTGACCCGAAACTCTGCATCATCATGCTGACGGCGGATAACACCAGCGAATCCGTCCACACCGCCATCAGTTTGGGCGCGAAAGGCTATATCGCAAAACGGTTCCTGGACCCCCGTCACCTGCTATCTGTTGTCAACCGTGCCGCCGGATTCTCCATGCCTTCCGCCAGGCCACCTTCTTCTGTAGAGGAATTCATTACCGAAACCGATCAAGCCGTGAAAGTGGTTGCCGACAGATTGCCGGGCTATGACAAGGTGTATATCACGGGGGGGCTGCATGTAAACGACCACGGAAGCCTCTTTTTCTATCACCCGCTCAGCGCATCCCGCGAGGAAGGCGAGGTCAGAAGCACTTATCGGGAAATCCTTCGCCATGCCAATTTCTTCATGGGACTGTTCAAGAAAATCGAGGGATCCAAAGAAATCCCCGGTATTCTCTATGACCAGGGAATGACCGGCGGCATATATGAATTAAGCCTGGAACCGAAACCCAATATCAGCCGCATGGAGTCCATGTCCTTCGCTGTTCGCCAATACGCGCCCGCGGAACTTGAATCCCTGCCGCCCGGATTAGCGCCCGATGGCCGTCCCTATACCGTGTACGACACGGAACATGCTCGAACCCTCCCATCCTTGCCGAATCAGTACCCCCTGAATGCCGATATGGAATGTCAGGAATTGCCCGGATACGTGTGCAGTTTCAACGGTCTCACGCTCGAGACCTGCCTGTTTCTTTCCGCGTTCAATATCCTTTCCATCCTGGACCAATCCGGCAACTCCCGGCCCCGGGTAGAACGAATGCGTCTCCACATCCGCGATGTGCGGGATTACGCAAGTTGGCAGGGAATCCCTAAGGCCGTCATTTTCGGCTCCTTGCGGCTCCTGCCGTGCCCGACGGCCCCGGAAACATACTTGGCCGTGACCTCTTCTCTCTCGGATAATGAAGCAAGCAGCGAAGACCGGGCCGATTTGTATTACTGGATGGACGGACGGTCGTATGCCCCGCATCTCAAGCATTTCCAGAATCGCTGGTCCCTCTCTGTCATCCCCCTGCTTCAACTGACCGAATTCGGAACATTTTCTTTACTTATCACCCACGGCCAGAGACATCGATATGGCCTAAAAAACTCGCTGGATCCGATAGATGTATTCGATGACAAGGGATACACTGTTTTTTCCATCGAGGAACTCACCCGCCGATTCGACTCGGTCCGGCTTCCCGACTTGATGCGTCCCCTGCTGCTCAACACGCTGTTGGCCAGATATCCTTCTCTGCGCCTGGAACCGACCCTGGGGTCTCGCTCGGATGTTTACTCAAGGGGGAATCATGTCAAAGAACTCTTGAGCGGAAACGGACTTCAGGCCATCGAGAAAGCGTATCCGTTCCTGTATCGAGAAGCCTGTGACGAACTGAGGACACTCGATATCAATGAATCCAACCCGAGCTATGTCAAAGAATTGCTCCGCCGGATCACACAACGATATTCCGCTGTGGATAAACTACCGGCGAAAAGTAAGCAGACCGAGGAAGTAAGCGAGGAAGACGTTGTTAAACGAAGACGGGCGGCGGAAAAGGAACGGCTGAAACAGAAGTACCGGGAGAAGTATGAGGAGAAGTGAGGCAACAGACCCCTCCCCGGCCCTCCCCGTAAACGGGGAGGGAGAAGAAGTCCCCCCGTTTACGGGGGGATTGAGGGGGGTAGATATCCACGCCTCCAAGAACTACCAGCGTGTGATGATTCCTGCCGACACGCCGCGTCCTACAGGTAATTCTTCCTGATCGTCGTAATTGGCGCCCAGGGTAAATCCCCAATGCGGGGTAACGAATTTCTGTAGCCGGAAGGAAAAGGAATACGTGCGATGGGTCTCGATTTGTGGCCCGGCGCCGATCGTTACCATCTCCTTGCCGCGCCCGGCGTTGATCTCGATAAAATCATCCGCCGTAGTCAAATAACGTCGAACGGTTACTCCGTAAGAGTCCAGTGTGTGGTCATCCTCCGGCAAAAAAGAGGCCCGCGCGCGAAGATACCAGTCCCCCAGGTATTTTCCCAACGAGATTCCATAGATATCGAGATTGTTATCGGGGTAATTTCGATAGTCGTATCGGCCGGAAATTTCCCAGCCGTCGCCGAATCCCTGGAACAACTCTACCGCGTATTCCGAATCGGAGAGCACATCGGCTTCGGGGGTAACCTGGCCCCGAAGATTGATGTATGCATCCGGCCAGAGATCCAGGTAGCCGTCCAGCGCCACCGCCTCATCCCAGGACGAGAACCGTCGGACTCGGATGGATTCCACCGCCAGGGAACCTCGCGAAAAACTCCGCTTTACGTACACCGTGGTCTCATGCCAATCCGCGCGGTCTTCGTTGAACGATTGAAAAGAATAATTCATACCGAATTCCCACGGGAGGGCATCCGGTATCCGGTTCAATCCGTTTGATATCCGGTCGATCTCATCTGCATCGCCGCCCTTCGAGCGCGCGGCAGCCAGGTCTCGGCGGGTAAGCGAAAACTGCCGGTTATCCCGATAGGCTTTTGCACGAGCCAGGTATGCATCGGGATTATCGGGTTCCAACTCGATCCATTTCGTGTAGGCCTGGACTGCCTGTTCCGGTCGTTTCGACCAGAGATAGACATCACCAAGAGCCGACCAGGCATCGCCATATTTCGGGTAGTTTTCTGCCACGAAAAGCAAGTCCTTCTCTGCCTCTTCAAAACGTTCCTGAACCGCCAGTGCGCGTCCCCGCAAGAGATGGGTATCGGGATCCCTCGGCGTATCCTCCAGAATCGATGAGCAGACTTCGACCGCTTCGGCGTGTTTTCCTGTGTAATAGAGCGCGCGTGCCAGTCCGAACCGCCCCTCGTAAGATTTTGGTTCCGTTTCGAGAACGCGACGGTACTCGCGAATCGCCGTGTCGTACTCTCCGCGCGCTAATGCCCGGTCCGCCTCGGTAAAGGGCGACACAGATATCGTGGACAGCAAAATGCAAAAAGATATCGGACTCATTTACTTGCCTCCGTAGTAAATCCTTTCCGTTCCATTTTTCCCCACCCTTTCACGCCGCGGATCTTGGAATACACCGCACGGAATCGCCACCAGATATTCAGCTGTCGATAGCCGAAGTTCTCCAGGACGGCCAGGAAAAATAATCCGACCAGGTCGGCGGTTCGCGGATACCGGCGGAACGAAATCTCTTCCAGGCCTACGGCCGCCAGCGACAACGCCACACCCAGTACAAACGCGACCAGAAGAAACGCCACAATGTATATCATCTCGGGCGACCCCAGGAATAAAACAATCAGGAATGAAATGTACCCCATTAATTCAATAATGGGACCGAGCATCTCCAGGAAGAAAAAGTACGGATAAACCAGGAGTCCGATGATTCCATACTGTGGATTCAACAGCATCCGTTTGTGCCGCCACATTGTCTCCATCAGCCCGCGTTGCCAGCGGTCGCGCTGACGGCCCAGGACCTTTGTCGATTCGGGGCACTCCGTCCAGGCGACCGGATCAGGCACGTAGGCGATCCGGTACGGGATCTTGTTCTCTCGACAGTAGCGATG
Source organism: Candidatus Omnitrophota bacterium (assembly GCA_029557025.1). Taxonomy (GTDB): domain Bacteria; phylum Hinthialibacterota; class Hinthialibacteria; order Hinthialibacterales; family JAKPRU01; genus JAKPRU01. The sequence continues at coordinate 3,931 of JAKPRU010000455.1, forward strand.
GAGTCGAACGACCAGTTCCATATCTTCCCCCACGGTGTCGACGGCAAATCCACCCGCATCGACTACTGTGGACCGTCGGAACACCCCAAACGCGCCGGAGATAACAAACGTGGCATTCAGCACGCTCCATCCCATTCGGCCGGCGAGAAAAGCCCGCAGGTATTCCAATACTTGAAATCGTGCCAGGTAGTTTTCCGGCAGCCGAATATCGGCTACCATTCCCGCGCGGATCGTGCAGCCGTTCACAATGCGAATCATCCCGCCTGCGGCTACCGTTGTTCCGTCTTCCAGAAACAGTCGCGCCACACGGACAAGCGCTTCCCGCTCGATCAAACTGTCGGCGTCCAAGGCGCAAAACAAAGAGGTTCGGCAGAAACTCAGCCCGGCATTCAGCGAATCCGCCTTGCCGCCGTTCTCCTTGTCAACCACCCAAAGATTCGGATGCCGACGGCTGCGATAAATTCCCCGGATGCGTGCGGTGTGAATTTCCGCCATTGGCGCACGCACCGTCGGAGCCAGGTCGAACGCCTCTATAAGGCGGTTCAGTGTCCGATCCCGAGATCCGTCATTCACAACCAGAACCTCATATTCGGGATACTCTAGGGTCAGGAACGACCGCACGGATTCCACACAAGTGGCTTCCTCATTGAATGCGGGAACCAGCAGGGTAATGGGCGGCGCACCGGCAGAGGTGATCAGCTCTCTTGTATCCAGAGAATGGAGCCGCCGGACATAGTTACGCAGCGCTCGAAATGCCGGCAAGCTGGTCAGAAAATACACGGCGCTGACGGTAATGAAGTATCCGATTACCAGGGCATTGCAAAACCAAACAAACGCCCAAAGCGCTTTCACCATGGTCATTTCTCTCCCACCAGGATTTGCCTGGCTAGATCGGCGCGTGGATGGTCCGAATCGGCGATCTGTTCGAGGACCTTCACTCCGCCGGACTCTTTCAACCCCTGGGCGGCCTGAATTGCCACCCAGGGGGATGGGTCTTCAAAGGCGTCTCGGAGAAACGGGATTTCCTGCTCGTCTCCAATAGCGCCCAGCGCTCCCGCCGCCTGCGCTCGAACCACAAAGTCGGGCGATTTCAGAAGGGGACGGATAGCGGGCAAATGTTCCGGGCGACCGGTCTGTGCCAGAAGCCGGAGGCAGGATGCCAGCAAGTCCCGGTCGTGTTCGCTTGTCAGAATACGGGCCGCATCATCCGCTGCGGAGAATTCGTTCAGCTCCCGAAGCGCTTCGGCGGCTACGGCGCGGGCTTGCGGCGGCTGACCGGCATCCAACAGTGTCTCCCGCAGCGCAGGAACAATCTGCGGCCCGACCGCCGAAAGCATCGTCGCCATATAACTCCGACTCCAGCCCTGAAATCGATGGAGACGCTTGAGAACCTGCACGGCATATTGCGGATGCTCTTTCTGTGCGAGAGCGCGAGCGGCAATCATCGCCACCAGCGGCGACGGGTCGTCCAGAGCCGCAATAATACGATCCGTGTATTCCTCAAAACCCAGCGCGCTGATTGTCCGTACTGCGCGGGCGCGACGTTCCGCGTCACCGCCCACGGTTCGCTCTGCAATCCGGCCGAGAAACGGACGTACCACCTCGGTCAGGATCTCCCGTTCCTGTCCCCGCAGTTGACGCGCATACCGCAAGACAAAATCCACAAAATACAACGTGTCTTTCCGCCCCACCCGCTGCTGAAGCTCCGAGGGTTGCTTTTCCCCGGACAAGACTTCCAGGATCGTCTCTTCCCAAGCGGCTTCCAGACGCTTCCAGTATGCGGCTTTCCGATTGTTCCGAATCCGCAGCAGGATCGCATAGACCGCAAAGATCACGGAACAGAACAACAAAAAAACAATCGCCAGGGAAAGCAGAAACAATACCCGATGCTGAAAAGACAGGTCCGCAAAATACTCCGTCTCGAAAATGCGCACTGAGGATCTCCGTGATCATCCCGCAAGAATCCGTTCGAATTCCTCTGCAATCTTCATGAGATCGAACGGTTTGCGGATCATACCCTTCGCCCCCAGGGTCCTCAATCGCTCCGCAGTATTCGCCTCCGTTTTCGCTGTCAGAAACACAACCGGAATACGGGCGGTCTCTTCCTGCGCCAAAATCCGGCTCAGAAATTCAGGCCCATCCATGTCCCCCATCAAGTAATCTGTCAGAATAGCATCCGGCGGATTTGCTCGCGCATATTCGAGCGCGTCATTCGCCGAGTGAAAGCCTACCACTTCATGCCCGCCGATCCTCTCCAGCGCCGTCGAGGTC
>JAKPRU010000462.1 GCA_029557025.1 Candidatus Omnitrophota bacterium
GCTGCCAGGCAGAGACGCCTGGCCTACTGGTGGGACAGGCCTCCGTGCCTGTCGACGGGCCGGCCCCGCCGGAGTCATGCTCGCGATAATCGAAGAATCTTGAGGAGACAAAACAATGGCAGATTCTCAAAACAGTCCCACATCCCTTGCCGAAAACGAAGGAACCACCGGATTGGCACTTGAATCCGGTGCAGCGATGCCCGCCATCGAGCTGACTGTCCGGTTTCCCGAGAACGGCGTTCATCCTGTTTATTTCCTTGCATGATTGGAGAACATGAAACATGACCACGACCATTTTGTTGACCCGGAACGATCATGGAATCCAGCTGCGATTCACCTGCCAGGACCGCGAAGGCAATCCTGTCGATCTGACAGACCGCGAAGTTCATTTCCTTTTGGAATCCAATGGAGAGATTCTGAATGCGGATCGGAGCCTGTGTGAGAATATCGATCCACCGGCAGGCAAAGCCTCTTACACGGTGGATGCGGCCGATACGGGTCAGACGGGAATCCTGAAAGGACGTCTACGCCTGCAGAATGAAAACCTTCAGGTGGAGAACCTCGAACCCATTGCCGTCCAGGTGAAAGAATGAAGCGCAACGAGATCCGCCTGACAGATCATTTCCTCCTTTCCGAGTTTGAGGATAAGGCCACCGGATTGGTGTGTATTCATCCTCTGCTTCCATTGCGCTTGGAACAGCTGCGCATCCGGCTGGGTGTTCCGTTGAGGATTACATCTTCCTGTCGAACCTGGCCGGAACACCGACGGATTTACCGGCAGCAATACGGAGAAAGGTGGGCGGAGGAGATCAGCCTTGGAAGCCGTCATCTCCTGTGCGGGCCGGATGAAGAGGATTTTCAGAAATATCCCGTGCTGATGGAACGACTTGGAGAAATGACGTATCTGCCTGCAAAATCAAATCTTACCTGTTGTGCTGCTGACGTTCGCCGACCGGAGGAGGTCTCTTCAAGAACTTTTGAATTGGTTGCCCGTTCTCTCTTTGATTTTGTGAAGCCCTATCCCTGGGGGCTTCATGTCGATCTGCGTCACACCCCCCTGGATAAATAGCCTCAACAATTTCTTTCCCCCGCCGGGAGTGTCTTGATCCGATGGAAATATATCGCGATTCCATTGGAGATTTTCGGACCTAAATCAAGTAAGCCAAGGTGGTTAGTTACGATCCCGGCATGATGTTCGTTTTACAACATATAGGTGATCGGACATAAAAAGAACACGATATGTGGTAAAATGAGCTTGACAGGGAGTCCGAGAGCTCGTATGGTGAAGTCCACCTGAAGATGCAATGACAGAGATTCTTGAACACACTCGGTGTGAGGGTGTGTTTTTTTCGCTTACTGCTTATTGCGGCAGGCCCGCACGGCGGGCGGACAAATACATGTTGAGGGATCGGAGAGAAAATCGTGGGTGAATTGGCAATTACCGAGAACGGCGATCTGGTTCAGACCAGCGAAAACGAAGGCGCATCCGCCGTGGGGATTGTCCCCGTGGAAGGCGGACTGAAGGTTCCGAGGCGGTGGACTTCGCCCGGGCGGAATCCTTTCGATCAGGTCAAGTGGGAGACCCGCAAGGCCACCATCACCAATGAAAAAGGCGAGGTGGTATTCGAACAGGAGAATGTCGAGGTTCCCTCTTTCTGGTCGCAGATGGCCACAAATGTGGTGGTCTCGAAGTATTTTCGCGGCAAGGTCGGTACACCGGGCCGGGAAAAGAGCGTTCGGGATCTGATCGGCCGGGTTGTGCGGACCCTGCACGAGTGGGGTACAAAACAGGGCTATTTTGCGACGGAAGAGGACGGACAAGCTTTCGAGGATGAGCTGGCCGCCATCTTACTGACACAGAAAGCCTCGTTCAACAGTCCGGTCTGGTTCAACTTGGGGGTGGAAGAACACCCGCAATGCTCCGCGTGTTTCATCAATTCTGTCCAGGATACCATGGAATCGATTCTGAACCTGGCGAAGATCGAGGGGATGCTGTTCAAATACGGTTCCGGGACGGGGACGAATTTTTCAACGTTGCGTTCCTCCAAGGAGCATGTTACCGGCGGCGGAACGGCCTCCGGTCCGGTCTCGTTTATGAAGGGATATGATGCGTTCGCGGGAGTGATCAAGTCCGGCGGCAAGACCCGTCGCGCCGCCAAGATGGTCATCCTGAATATCGACCATCCGGATATTGTCGAATTCATCAACTGCAAGGTTACGGAAGAGAAAAAGGCTTGGGCGCTGATCGAGCAGGGGTATGACGGTTCGTTCAACGGGGAGGCCTATTCTTCCGTGTTCTTCCAGAACTCCAACAACAGTGTCCGTGTAACCGATGAGTTCATGGTCGCTGTCGAGAAAGACCTGCCGTGGAACACCCGCGCCGTGGTCACCGGGGAGATCATGGATACTTACCGCGCGCGGGACCTGATGCGCATGATCGCCGAGGGGACATATAACTGCGGTGACCCGGGGATGCAGTTTCATTCGACGGTCAACAAGTGGCATACCTGCCCGGTCACCGGCCCGATTAACGCCTCTAATCCCTGTTCGGAATTCATGTTCCTGGACAATTCCGCCTGTAACCTGGCCTCACTGAACCTGCTGGGATTTCAGCGTTCGGATGGGGTGTTCGATGTGGATGGATTCCGTCATGCGGTGAATATTATTTTTCTGGCGCAGGAAATTATCGTAGATAACGGCAGCTATCCGACGAATCCCATTCAGGTACGCAGTTACGAATTCCGCCCGCTGGGATTGGGCTATGCCAACTTGGGGGCGTTGCTGATGTCGGTCGGATTGCCCTACGACAGCGATGCGGGGCGGGCATACGCGGCGACGATTACGGCGCTGATGACCGGTGAGGCCTATTCCACGAGCGCAAAAATAGCCCGCCGGATGGGAACATTCAAACATTACGAAGCCAATAAAGAGCCGATGCTGAATGTCATCGGAATGCACAAGGACGCATTGAAAAATGTATCAAAAGACCGGGTGCCCGATTCCCTCTACAAGGCTGCCGAAGCGGCGTGGGAACGCGCACAAACCCTGGGTCGAGAATACGGATTTCGGAATGCGCAGACAACGCTTCTGGCTCCCACCGGAACCATTGCTTTTATGATGGATTGCGATACGACCGGCATTGAACCGGATATTGCCCTCGTCAAATACAAGAAACTTGTGGGGGGCGGCCTTCTGAAAATTGTTAATCAAACCGTACCGAGAGCGCTCAAGAGACTGGGCTACTCATCGGAGCAGATCAAGGAAATCATCGCGCACATTGATGCGAAGGATACCATTGAAGGTGCGCCTCACCTGAAAGAGGAACATCTGCCGGTATTCGATTGCGCGTTCAGACCGGCGAACGGGAAGCGGTCCATTGACTGCATGGGACATCTCCGCATGATGAGCGCGGTGCAACCGTTCCTGTCCGGGGCGATTTCCAAGACGGTGAACATGCCGAATGAGGCCACCGTTGAGGACATCATGAAGACTTACATCGAGGGTTGGAAACTCGGATTGAAATCTGTGGCGATTTATCGCGACGGCTGCAAACGCACACAGCCACTCAACACCAGCCTGGCGGACAGAAAAGACAGGTCGGGTTTCCCCGCGGCCCAACCATACCGGAGACGGCTACCCGATACACGTAAGGCCATTACCCACAAGTTCAGTGTCGGCGGGCATGAGGGCTATCTGACGGTCGGCATGTACGAGGACGGGAAACCCGGCGAGATTTTCCTGACCATGTCGAAAGAGGGAAGTGTCGTTTCCGGGCTGGTAGACTGCTTTGCAACAGCGATTTCCATGACCCTGCAGTACGGCGTTCCGCTTCCGGTGCTGGTACAGAAATTCAGCCACATGCGATTCGAGCCGTCCGGGTGGACCAGCAATCCGAGGATTCGGGTAGCTAAATCCATTATTGATTACATTTTCCGCTGGCTGGCCTCCGAATTTCTGTCCCCGGAGGAATGCGAACGACTCGGAATTCTGAGTGACAACAAGAACGGTTCCGGAAAGGCGGACGATGAAGAGAACGGTTTTGGTTCTTCTTCTCCCGGTGCGGTTGCATTGACCTCTACCATATCGTCGGAAAGTGTAACATTCCAGACGCAGGATGATGCTCCGCCGTGCGCGGAGTGCGGCGCAATTATGGTGCGAAGCGGAACTTGCTACAAATGCCTGAATTGCGGCGCGACCAGCGGCTGCTCGTGAGGATTGTACAGAGCAGGCACGGGGGGCTTGCCCCTACATCTATCGTGACCCGTAGGGGCAACGCCCTGTGGTTTCCCTTTATGGCTATTTCCGCAGCCCCTCTTGTTGCAGACGGCGACGGAATTCAAGGAGCGCCAGGAAGTAATTCCAGCTGTCACGGAGAGGTTTCACTGTGGATTTGCAGTCCCAGCGTCGGATGAATGTGCAGGGGATCTCCCGGATCTCCAGGCCGGAATGATAAGCGAGGGCCATGATCTCCGTGTCCCAGAACCACTGCTTATTCCTGCACCGCTGCAGGATGGGAAGAATGGCCTCGCGGCGAAAGAATTTATAGCCCGCTTCGGTATCTTTCAGCGGAAGGCTGAGAAAGCGGCGAACCAGCCGACGATACCCGACGCTGAGAACATCCCGGAAAATATCGTCGAAACAGAGCTGAACCTTGTAGACGCGGTAGGCGGAGGCGACGTCCGCACCGTCCTCCAGGGCGTTCAACATGCTGGGGATGTACCGGGCATGAACCTCCAGGTCGATATCCAGAAATCCGACATATTTCCCCGTGGCTGCATGGAGACCGTCCATGACCGTCCCGCCGCGCCCGACATTCGTTGCGTGGAAAATCGAACGCCTTCGAGGATCGCTGTTGCACAGAGCCGCAATGATCTCCGGCGTCCGGTCCCGGCTGCAATCGTCGACGAAAATCAGTTCGTAGTCGCAATGAATCTGTCGGAGAACACGATCAATCTCGCCGACACTGGCCTCCAGAACCCGCTCCTCATTGTAGCAAGCGATGACCACCGAAAGATCCGGCATGGACCCTGGCTCCTCTTGCGACGGATTTCGGGACAGTGTGACACAGGACAAAAAAAGAAGCCAGTGTCAGTGGACATGCGCATGAACTTGTCCTACATTTTGCCTTGCCTGAAGGTGGCCTGCCTTCGGAAACACTCCGAAAACAAGGGATCTTAAGCCGATGAACAGGAGTCTTGCCGTTCTTATCGTTCTGCTTCCCCTTCCAATCCATGGACAGCCGACGCTGGACCTTGTCGGCAAGTGGGCGTTCCGGCCCGACCCGGAGAAGGTCTGTGCCGAGCTGACAATTTCGGATTGGAAAAGCGGTGATGACGGAAGCGGTCCTGTCGGGCAAGAAACATCGGTAAATTTCATCGAGATTCAACCGTATTTTGAGCCGTAACGGGAGATGTGCGATCGTGGTACAGCGAACAAGACATCCACCATCGGCCTTGCCTGCTTCCGTCCGCCAAAAGAGCAAAATAATGAAATTCGTATAACAAAAGGAAGATACGCATGACAATACATGCAAAATAACGGGATATAGAACGGCGCCGGTTCATCCGCACCACAACATTTGCGGTTAGACCGTCGCCGCTATCGCCATTCCCAGCGGTGTAGAAAAGCCGGATTCTTGAGGTCCGTCAACTGGGTGTTATCAAGAAAAAAAACACACCCACCCGCCCCGCAGGCACGCAGGAAATGCCGGATTGCGCAACCGAAGTGTTGACCGGGGGAAAAACCGGCGCAATCTTCGATGGCGCCTCAGAACCGAACAATGATCACCTTGATTTTCCCACGCTCGACCGTGACGGTTGCGTTCTTTGTCGCGTCCTTTTGGCTGACAGTCACCTTGTATTGACCGTTGGGAAGGTTAACCAGCAGCCAAGGCCCGCAAACCTGAGTTTTAAGGACTTCTTTGCCCCCGGAATCCACTATCGACACCTGGCCCCTCGACAGGTATTCGCCTTTCTGGTTGGCCAACTCAAGACGCAGGGTGTATTCCGAAAACACCTTCTTGAGCTCGGCCCGCTCGTCTGAGCCGACTCCGCCTGTAATGAACGCGATCCCGTTCTGGGTTTGTTTAACCATAGGCTCCACGTCTCCCCAGCACAGGGTAGATGAGGCAAAGAAGATACCTGTGAGCAGAAAAGCAGACAATTTGTTGGTCATGATAACGCCTCCTGTTACTTTGACTGGGATTGGATTTGGAATCACAACCTATTATACAGCTGGATTTCCGTATGTGGAGTCCTGGTGTTGTGTGCCGGGTCTTACCCTGCCCGGGTCTTATCCTGGAATGCCGCACGGGGGCGCAGGACCCCGGCTTTATCAAACGGTCCGCGAGGCTATAATGTCAGCATGTCGTTCGCGAGGCCTATGCGCCAGTAGCTCAGCCGGATAGAGCAGCTGACTTCTAATCAGCAGGCCGCAGGTTCAAGTCCTGCCTGGCGTGGGTTGATTTTCCTGGACTTACGAACATAACAGATTCGCTCAAAAATCCCTAAAGTAACCAGGAAGTAACCAGGAGAGAACGTGTTCCATTCGATTGGGTTCGTAATTTTTCGCCCCAAAAACCTGCCTTTCGGTCTTTTGAATCGGCCGGTCATTTTGATATCCAGGGTAAATTTTCCGGTCTTGTAGAACTTCGAGACGACTTACTGCCCATTGTTGTGAGAATCTGGGAGGGATAAGGAGCCGCCCGGGTGTAAGTGTTTACGATATGGAACATCTTATCGCCGGTCTCGTGTGGCCAGGCCCATTCCACCGCTTGCGCCTCTTTTTTGTTCAATTCAAATTGTCGGTGGCCGGATTGTGTCAAGTACAATGAGACAGTTCCGTTTGGAAATCAGTGAGTAATTGTTGTTGTGCATTCTGTGGGTCTGGAGGATTGATCCAGACCGCTTCCGGTATCGACCGATACAATGTGGATCGCGCCACCCCCAGCGCCCGGCACGCGCGGGACACGCCGGTCACTGGAGCCAATTCCTGGACCGATTCCATCAGGCTCTCCCGTCGTTCTCCGGCTTG
>JAKPRU010000466.1 GCA_029557025.1 Candidatus Omnitrophota bacterium
GTCGTGGAGTTGATCGGTGATTCGCTCTCTCTCGAGCAGTGCTCACATCTGGCTCAGGGTCTGAATCGAACTATACCCGTCAACCTGAAAGTGGATGTCGGGATCGGCCGGATGGGCGCAGACCCATCGGAAGTAAAGTCCCTGCTCACCCATGCTCTGAACTCTCCCGGCATTCGGGTAAGAGGGTTGATGACTCATTTCCCCTGTGCCGATGAGCCGGACCCGGATATGACTTTGCGGCAGATAGACACGTTCGAGGCCGTTCTCAAATCAATGCCTGAAATGCCCAGGGATGCAGTGATTCATGTGGGGAACAGCGCTGTGCTGCTCCGGTTCCCGGAGGCGCATTATTCCATGGTCCGCCTGGGGATTGCCTCTTATGGTCTTCGGCCGTCGGATGCGGTTCCACTGCCGGAGGGGGTCCTGCCTGTGATGCGCTGGACAACCCGTATTATCCAGATTCGTAAAATGAAAAAGGGAACGACTGTCGGGTATGGCATGACACGCTCTCTGGACAGAGACAGCCTTATTGCCACTTTGCCCGTGGGGTATGCGAACGGCTATCTCCGAAGCCTGTCGAACCGGGCGCATGTCGCCGTTCATGGGAAGCGTTGCCCGCTGCTGGGAAGGGTGTCGATGGACCTGATCTGCGTAGATGTTACGGATATTACCGGTGTTGCGGTCGGGGAGGAGGTTGAACTGCTGGGGGACACAATCTCCGCCGATGAACTTGCCAGTTTAGCCGGAACAATCCATTACGAGATTGTCACCCTTGTCGGGAATGTGCGAAAAATAGACCGGATGTTTGTATCCTGAAGGCTACGAGATGGCTGATCCCATTGCGAAATTGCGTAAATGCTTAAAATGGAGCTGTCTTGTTTGTATTTGAACACGAATGTTGCTTTTCTGTCATTCCAAAGAGAATGAACGTGCCAAATCGCCGGAAAAAAGCCCGTGTGGGATCATTTCGACGGAGGCATGGTTTTTGTTAGGACCAGTCATGGCCAGTCGTCAGGCAGAGACGCTTGACCTGCCCGGGGTATTTTCATTGACAGGCAAGACGCCTGTGCCACGCATGGCCCCCGGGGCACCCGGGAAATGGTGGGACCAGGCCTGTGTGCGTGTCAGAATCAGGAGACAGAAATGAAAAAGATTGAAGCCATCATCCGCCCCCACAAACTCGATGAGGTCCGGGATGCCCTGGAACAGGTCGGTTTGAACGGGATGACAGTGACAGAGGTTCGTGGATTCGGCAGACAGAGGGGCCATACCGAGCTCTACCGTGGCCGTGAATACAGCATTCAATTTCAAAACAAAATCAAGATTGAAATCATGATGCCGGATGACTTGCTGGAACGAGTTGTGGAAGCCATCCGCGCCACCAGTCAGACCGGGCAAGTGGGGGACGGAAAGATATTTATTTATTCTATCGAGGATGCGATGCGGATTCGCACAGGCGAACGTGGGGAATCCGCCCTCTGATCTCAGGTTATAACAGCGGCTCCAAGCCCTTCAAGGCGGAACCGCGTTTTTATCCGCGGCCATACATAACCGTACAGGAGAAAAAGATGAATCCCAAAGAAATACTTGCGATGATCAAGGACCAGGATGCGAAAATTGTCGATTTCAAGTTTCAGGATTTTCCTGGAACCTGGCAGCACTTTTCGGTTCCCTCACGGGAACTGACTGAGGAATCCTTTGAAGACGGATTCGGGTTCGACGGCTCGAGCATCCGTGGCTGGCAGGCGATCAATGAAAGCGACATGCTGGTGTTGCCGGACCCCACGACGGCGTTTATCGACCCGTTCTGTAAGGTTCCGACTCTGTCATTGACCTGCACGATCCTGGATCCGATTACGAAACAGCCTTATACACGTGACCCGCGTACCGTCGCGCTCAAGTGCGAGCAATACATCAAGTCTACGGGTATTGCAGACACCGCGTTTTTCGGTCCGGAAGCCGAGTTCTTTATTTTCGACCATGCCCGGTTTGCTTACGGTCCCAATTACAGTATTCACCAGATTGATTCTGAGGAAGGAGTTTGGAACTCCGGCAGTGAGGAGTTTCCCAACCTCGGCCATCGTCCACGATTCAAGGAGGGCTATTTCCCTGTGCCGCCCACGGATGTGTTCCAGGACCTCCGGACCGAAATGGTCCTCACACTGGAGTCACTCGGCGTGGAGGCGGAGGCCCATCATCACGAGGTCGCTACGGCGGGCCAGTCGGAAATCGACATGCGGTTCGACAGCCTTCTTCGTATGGCCGACAAGCTTATGATCTACAAGTACGTGGTCAAGAATGTCGCCAAGCGTCACGGCAAGACTGTCACCTTCATGCCGAAACCCCTCTTTGAGGATAACGGCTCCGGGATGCACTGCCATTCGAGTTTGTGGAAAAACGGCAAGCCGCTGTTTGCGGGCGACGGGTATGCGGGGCTGTCTCAGATGGCGCTGTATTACATCGGCGGGATTCTGAAACATGCGGCGGCGGTGATTGCGTTTGCTGCGCCCACCACGAACTCCTACAAGCGGCTTGTGCCCGGGTA
>JAKPRU010000477.1 GCA_029557025.1 Candidatus Omnitrophota bacterium
GAAACCGTGGGAATGGTAGTTTGTAACTGCCGCTTTTACCAACTCGTTTCAATAAACGTTGGGGAGTGGTCGAATGGTTAAGACGTCTGACTCTGGATCAGAAGGCTGAAGGTTCGATCCCTTCCTCCCCAGTACTTGAAAATACCGGACTTACGATATTTTTCCCTTCCAAAGAGAAAAGGGCGCCTGACGAAAGAAATGTGGACTTAATCCCCATTCCCGTTCTCAAAAAGGAAAACCCGATGACCCCGAAAGAACGTGTGCTGACTGCCCTCGCCTGCCGGGAACCCGACCGAGTCCCGCTGGATTACTCGTCGAATCCGGGAATCGACAGAAGGCTGAAAGCGCATTACGGACTTTCTCCGGATGATGATGAAGGGCTGCGGCTTGCTCTCGGTGTGGATTTCCGCTGGGTTGATGTCGATTATGTCGGGCCGAGGCTTCACCCCGAAATCCCCGGTCGCCGGGTCAACGACCAATGGGGGATTCGCACCCGCTGGATCGAACACGAAAGCGGCGGATATTGGGATTTTTGCGACTTCCCGCTCAAAGAGGCCGATGAGGAAACCGTCGCGGCCTGGCCGATGCCGTCCCCGGACGATTACAATTACAAGGTGGTTCCGGAGATCTGCGACCGGTATCGGGAGTATGCGCTGTTCACGGGCGGCGCAGGGCTGTGCGATATCATTAACAGCACCGGGATGCTTCGAAGCATGGAGGAAGTGCTGGTCGATCTCATCACCGACAACCCCGCCGGTCTGCTTCTGATCGACCGAAAAATCGAAATCCATTTGGAAATCACACGGCGCACACTGGAGGCCGCACGGGGCAAAATCGACTTCCTCTGGATGGGCGAAGACTTGGGAACGCAAATCTCTCCGATTATCAGCCTGGACCTGTTCCGCAAGCACATCCGTCCTCGTCACCAGAAATTTGTGGACCTCGCGAAATCGTTCGACCTGCCGGTGATGGTTCACACCTGCGGTTCAAGCAGCTGGGCGTACGAGGATTTCATTGAAATGGGAGTCGACGCGGTTGATACACTTCAACCGGAGGCGGTCAATATGTCGCCGGAGTACCTCAAGAAGACTTTCGGCGGACGGCTGGCCTTTCATGGGTGCATTTCTACCGCCGGACCGGTCGCAACAGGGACCCCGGAAGATGTGATCGCAAACGTGCGGGAAACCCTGGAGATTATGATGCCGGGCGGCGGATATTGCTGCGCACCCACCCATCAGCTCCAGGACAATTCCCCCACGGAAAACGTGATCGCCATGTACGAGACAGCCCGCGAATATGGGCGGTATTGAGTCGATTTCGGATTTCAAAACGACATGCCGATCTCAGGCTATAGAAAAACTCCGCACACTCCTTCGGAATAACAACCGGCCCATCCTTTCGAGCGAAGGGAGAAGTCTCGTCAAGGATCAACTCGTTTATTTCAACGAGTTAATCGTTTCATCCGTAATTACCACATTCGAACCACGCCAATCTCCTCCACAGCGGTGAAAATGCCAAAGTTGGAAAGATCCTTACTCGAAACGCCGGTTCCTCATCCGTCGATGGGCCGACCTTTCGATAAACTCAAGACACGCGGAATCAAGAACCGGCTCCGGACCGAGCCACATTGGGAAACAAGGAGCCGGAGCGGCGTTCAGTCCTCATCCGGGGTTTCGGAGGATCGGGGATGGAAAACATGGCGCCATGCGTGTTGCCTTGGGTCGAACCGGAAGGAAAACGGGCGCTTCGGAACAAATTCCCCCAGCGGCAAATGGCTCAGTTCATCCTCAAGATGAAAATCCTCGGATGCAATGTCCGGCCAGACCGGCAGAGAGATGTACGGCGCGAAAACCTCCGCTTTGACCGTCAGCCACACCGCCGATTGGGGAGAATCGGAGAAAAGCAGGTCCTCAGGGGAGTACCCTTCTTCGCGGATGATCTCGGCGACATCCATGCCGTTGACCGTCTCAAGTGTCAGCGCGTGCAAGGGCCAGGAGAACCGCCGACTCTTCCCGAGGGGGATGCGGGAGGAATCGGTGAGCGATCCGAGTTCCGCAGTCACCTCGCAACGGAGAATCGTATCTCCGTGCGCAAAGTTGACGATAATAAATCGAACACGGAGAGGACTCTGCCGTTCGTTTATGGCGAGGATGCAGATAATGGGAATCCGAAGCCTCCCATCATCGAGCGCCCCCGATCCGGCATAAGGGATCCGTTCCATTGCCGTCTTGCCGCCTGGATACAGGGTCCCTGTCTTGACTGAGGACCCGGCGCATGGTTTCACCAATTTATGAAACTAGGATATAGTAATTTTTTCAATGGTCTCAGGTCTGTATGGAACAAATTCTCATGATTCGACGTGCTCTTGTCCGAGATGTGAAAGAAATCAAGTCGCTCAACGACCGATACAGGGAGGAGGGCAACCTGCTGCCGCGGTCATTGACAGACATCTATGAAAACGTGCGGGATTTTTTTGTGATCGACGAGGATGGGAAGATCGGCGGGTGTGTGGCTTTGCATGTGGTTTGGGAGGACTTGGCGGAGATCAAGTCCCTTGTGATCGACAGGGAATTTCGAAAGAAGGGGTATGGGGACCGGTTGTTTCTGACGGCGATGCGTGAGGCGCGGGATTTGCAGGTTGCCGATGTGTTCGCGCTGACTGCGATCCCCGGATATTTCGCCGCGAAGGGATTCAAAGAGATTGACAAGTCTGTTTTGCCGCATAAAGTCTGGGCGGAATGTGTGAAATGCCCGAAGTTCCCCGATTGCGATGAGGTGGCGGTGATCGCGAATGTGGCGGAATGGTTTGCAACGTATGGGGCCAAGTTTGGAACCGAGGAGGTTGCCTGATGTTCCTGGGAAAAGTAGTCGGCACGGTGGTTTCCACCCAAAAAGATCCGAAACTGCGGGGCGGCAAGCTCCTGGTTGTTCAGCATGTCACCATGGACCTCGAACCGGCGAAGGGATTTGCGGTTGCGATGGATTCGGTCGGCGCCGGGCAGGGGGAACTTGTGATTTGTGCCGCCGGATCATCCGCGCGTATGACCGAAGTCACCGAGGGGCTGCCGGTGGACACCGTGATTCTGGGGATTGTGGACAGTTTGGAGATTGAAGGAAAGATTGTGTTTCGGAAGGAAGAGGAAGCGTGAGATCCCTCCTCCATCCCCCCGTAAACGGGGGGAAGAATCTCCCTCCCTGTTTACGGGGAGGGGCGGGGTGGGGGAAATCTGTTTCTGGGGAGGGGCGGGGTGGGGGAGTGCTGTTCTCACGGGGAGGGGCGGGGTGGGGGAAAGAAGGAGTAGCCTGTAATGCAGATGGCGAAAGTAATCGGATCGGTTTGGGCGACGCGCAGGCATTCCAGTTTGGGCGGGGTGAAACTATGTATTATCCAGCCGGTCGATCACGAGCGGAAACCACAGGGAGCGCCGTTGATTGCACCGGACATTACCAACCAGGTGGGACGGGGTGAGTTTGTGTTTTTTGTAGATGGTGGCGATGCAACCCGCCTCGCCCCCGGCCCACGTCTGCCTTACGACGCCGCCGTGGTGGGGATTATCGACAGCTTGTCTACGGATGCGGTCGTGGAAGTCCCTTGATTTTGCTTGGCTTACGTGGGGGGAATTCGGACTGAAAGGGGTACTTGCTGCCTCTTTTATGCCCGTCTTTTCCCGGCCGGGGAAAAAATAAGAAAAAAATTTCTGAAAACACTCTTGACAGGAGTATGACTTTGTCATATACTATCATACGCAAAGAAGGTGACCGGCAATGAGCAAAGTTCGGATCACCATCACGATAGACGAGGATCTTCTGGAAAGCATCGATCGGATCGCCGGGAAGCTCAAGGAGAATCGTTCGTCGCTGATCGAGCGATTTCTGCGCGAGGCTGTCGCGGAAGAGGAGATGATGTTGAGTCCGATGGTTCGCCACATGCTCAGTTCGGCTATGGCTTCGCCGCAAGTTGTGGAATCGCTGCGAGGCGCGCTGCGAAACGAGATGGAAGAAAGGCATTACAATGTCGTGGCGGATAAGCTGGATCGGATGCAGTCCGTGTCGATGAGGGCCGCGCGTCTGAGAGAAGAACCGCACGGGAAAAAGGAATAGGGATATTTCCATCCCGGCGCCCTTTTCTCAAGGATGCGAGGAGGGCGGAGCATAGTGGCACGGGCGTCTCGCTGGTGTTCGCCTTCCCCCGCGAGAGGGCCAGGGTAAGAAAGAGGCCGTTCGTTGTTACCCGACGGTTACTGAAATCTACAACATCCTGTAACACGACGTTGACGAATAATACCTGAAAACCGGAAAGGAGGCAGGCGACTTCCGGATAGACGGATAGTTGCGCCCATATTTTTACTGAACTCGGACCCGATCCGCCTTGGCGGAAATCTGTATTCACAGGAGGTTCAGACGATGAACCCATCTGTCCAACGTGTTATCAGCAGTCTTCGGTTTGGGGAAACGCAGGCATCCGGGAAGTTCTCGGTGATCCCGATCCTGGATGGGGAACCGGAAGGGCCGGAGTACCTGGTCCTCCCGGAGGCGCTCCGGGAGGACCTGATTACCATCACCGAAGTCAGCGCGGGCGGAAGTGTGCCGGATCTGAGAGTCATCAATCGTGCCGACCGTCCCGTGCTGCTTCTGGACGGCGAAGAACTAGCCGGGGCAAAACAGAACCGTGTGGTCAATACGACGATTCTGGTCAAGGAAAAATGCGAAACGATTATCCCCGTAAGTTGTACCGAGCAGGGGCGATGGGCGCACATCAGCCCGCATTTTGCCGAATCTGAATCTGTCATGGCGCATAAGGCCAGGGCGAAAAAGACGGCGTCCGTCTCGGAGTCCTACCGAAGGGAATGCCGACCCCGATCCGACCAGCGTGAGGTGTGGAAGGAGGTACTCGTGTTCCAGGAGTGTGCTCAGGTTGCCTCGCCCACGGGAGCCATGCGGGATGTGTTTGTCGAGAAACGCGAAGTCCTGGAAGATTTCCTGAAACCGTTCGAATGTGTAGAGACACAATGTGGATTCATAGCCGTTCAGAACGGGCGGGTGATGGGAATGGACCGGATCTCACGTCCCGACGGCTACCGATTTCTGCACACGAAACTACTGAAAAGCTACGGAATCGAGGCGTACCTGGACCGCGCGGAAATGAAAGAGTACTCCGCAATGGACGTCGCGCAGGCATTCTTGCAGAAGATTCCCACACTCACCGAGCAGGAGTTCCCATCCGTCGGTTACGGAACGGATCTCCGGTACCGAAACGGCGGGATCTGCGGGTCGGCATTGGTACATGAGAACACATGTATTCATGCGGCATTCTTTACCAGCGAGGAATCGCGGGAGTTGCGGGAACCGATGGAGTACATTTCCCCGCTGAATCGGAGACGGGAGTACAGATTGTAAGAAGGAAGGGGAGGAGTTCTATTATTGTGGGCTGCGCGCAATGCGCAGCCCACATGGGGGGGATTGGATTCCGGCTTC
>JAKPRU010000550.1 GCA_029557025.1 Candidatus Omnitrophota bacterium
GGCTCCGACAAATCCGATCGCCGCAGCAAAAACATAATCGGTAATCCCGTCGCCGTTGAGGTCAAGAGGCTCATATTGCGAAGTCCACTCCGTCCACAATACAAGGGGTTCATCCAGCCACGTTACGGCGATTGCGCCCCGGCATGGCGTCGCAGCCATAAGAGGAAACAGGAGAACAAGCCATAACCCAGTGGAGGCTTTCATGATTTATTCTCCGGTCTCCCGGCGCAACCGCCAGAAGCGGATGTGGCCATCGCATTCCGGCAGGACGGAGTTGCTCCATGCTTCGGCCACCATCGTTCCCGTCAATTCCCAGGAACTTTCGTCCAGAAGATTGGTCGTGGTTTCCAGATGCAGATATGCGCCGGGATCGCACTCATATTGAATCAGGCATTCTTCCATGGAAGGTGAATGTTCAACCCAGGTCATCTTGGGCGGGAGCGGTGTATCCCCGGACGTCAGGACCGACACCCATTGATCGGCGGGCGTTGGTCCGCCCGGCAGTCCGCCTGAGTGGATCACCACAATGCGGTAGAGGCCCGGCGTAGGCGCAGGAATGACGACTTGTTCCACATTGTTACGGTCGTCATAGCCCGTGGTGGCGGGTGCGGATCGGGCAACTGCGCTTTTGTTGGTCAAGTCTGGATTCAAAACCCACGGCATGAAAACCTGGGTGCCGTCTTCTGTCTCCACCCGGATATCCAGATTATTGACCAGCATGGGGGTGGGATTATCCACGACGAGATTTGTTGAAGGATTGCCCGGCAGATCGCTCCATGCGGCAGTAATTTTGAAAGGAGAACCATCCAGATAGACGAGCCATGAATTGGTTTGCCCCACTGCCAGTTCGATTTCCTTGATATGGGTGCCGCGGCCATCGGCGGCATCCAGTTCAATCTGACGCACCGCTGAAACAGCATTGAAGAGTCCCCATCCCAATCTGTAATCAGGGCCGGGACTTCCTATATCATCGGCGGTATGGATAGCAAGGGACTTCAGTGTGGAACCCCGGTAATCCTCGTTGTCGTTGTTCATATTCGGAAACAACTGGCTGCGGCGTTGCAGCACCAGTCCGAGACCAGCGGTTACGCCGGGTGCGGCAAAACTGGTGCCCGCTCGTTGCTGATAGGCGGTGTTATGATTCGTTGTCGGTGTCACAATTCCAAATGGGCGAAGTTGTGGGTGGAATTGCCCCACGGCCATCACATCCGGCTTGATCCGTCCATCATCGGTCGGGCCTGCCGCGCTGAAATTAGGCATCCAAACGGGAGAATTCGTTGTATATCCCAAAAGAAGGGGCGAACCGAGTTCATGATAAACATCGCAGACGGCGCCGACCGTCAGCACGTTTTTTGCGGTTCCCGGCGCGGCCATGGTATCAAACCCGTAGGTGTCATCATCTCCGCTGATCCAATCGCGTTCATGCTCACCGGGGGAATCATATACGATCAGGGTATATTCATCGGGGAATGCGTAATAAACTCCGGGATTTGTTTGGGGGCCTTTAAACCGGTCATTGCCCGCGGCATACACCATCAGATGCTGTGTGGCATTTGTGGCGAGAAAGCCATCCAGTTGGGCACAGCCATACCCATCTGGCCGATCCATGAGGTACATTCCGAATTTGGGATCTTCAAAATAATTGGTGCTGAGCGGACCATCCCACACCCATCCGTCTGTTACGAGGACAAGATTGGTATTTGCATCGTAGTAGGGAAAACTTTTTTGTCTCCAAGCATTTTTTAATCCCCACGAGTGATTGGAAAGTCGCAGGCCGGGTTCATTTGTGCCGCCTGCAACGGCATCGGATCGTCCTTCACGGATGAACGGCTCCCGTTTTACGAGATGCACGCGATGCAATGGCTGCTCATGGCCGC
>JAKPRU010000554.1 GCA_029557025.1 Candidatus Omnitrophota bacterium
AAAGCCGAGCCGGCGGACATCCATCCGCGCAAAAGAGGCTTCGGGATAAAACCCGGCGGCCCTCTGAATCATCTTCGGGGTCAGGTCGATCCCGCAATAATCCGGGATCTCCGCAAAAAGACGCAGCATCCCATAATAGCCCGCCATCGCGCAGCCCGCTTCCAGCACACGCATTCCGGGACGGTACAGTTTGAGAATGGCATCCAGGATGGTTTTCCGAATACCGCCCCGGACAGTGGATCTGAGGAAATCCTCGTACGGAAGATATTTGTGTTTCTCGATATCGGCAAAATCATCGTAAGGAAGAACCGCGCCTTCCACATCCCAGGGGGTTTTGCGGCACGAATCCTCAAACAGCGCGATATGGGACAGAATTTCGCCTTTCTCAGGATGGTTAGGATTCTCCTGCAGAGCCAGGCGGAGGTACTCCACTGCCTTATTCGGTCGCCCCAAAAACTCATAACAGCCCCCGATGGCCGCAGCGAGATCGGCCCGTCGACTCGGATCGGTTTCGTGTTCCCGTTCGGCCAACAGGTTGCTCACCCGCTGTTCAATGGCATGCTGTTGTTCGAGAGAATCCATAGCCGATCATAGAGGAGGTCCCTCGATGACAAAACCGTCCTCCCAGAGGGACCTCCGAGCATCTGACTGTGTTTCGCCAAGCTACGCCAACGCCGTCCACAGGTCAATCCCTTCCGGTCGCTTCCAGGCAGGGACGCCTGGCCCACTGGTGGGACAGGCCCGGGAAAAACTGGTGGGACAGGCCTGGGAAAAACTGGTGGGACAGGCCTCTGTGCCTGTCGATGGGGGTAAACACAAGACTCCCATCGAACATACGCCCAAAATCTGCAAGAATCAAATTCGGTGTTAAAGAAAATGAACAAGGTGCATCTATCCAAGGTTGTAACCCATGTCGAGTTCGATGCCCGGTACATCTTCGTACCGCTCTCTGGAAATCTCTTTCCATTGCGTCATTGGGTATTGGATATCGGCCCGACTGAGAAGCCTGTCTTTCAATCCGGGTTCCTTCTTGCCGACTACCCGATCTCACCGTTGTTCCTCTGCGCCGCGCAAGAGAGCATGTTGCGTTCCTCCGATGCGGAAATCTTCTTGAACGATCAACAAATCGAGGCCTGGGATTCGACACAGGAAGGGAATCGAGCGTTCCTGTGGGCCGATGTGAGCCGCGTGGCGCAACCGGGGCAAAACGAAATCCGCATACGGACAAGCGGAGCGCCGATGAGATTCCGCATTGAGGGCGATTTCATCGTGCGGCAATTTGGTGAGGATGAGGTGCTGTTTCCACCGCCGGACCATCTGTATACCGGTTCCTGGACAATCCAGGGATATCCGTACTTCTTCGGTTCGGCGGCCTATCGTCAGATTATCACGATTCCCGAAACAATGCGGTATCGCCGGTTCTTTCTGAAATTCGAGTCGGTTGCGGATGCGATTGAAATTCGAATCAACGGGAACTCAGTCCGAATGTTGTCTTCGCCACCCTGGGAGATCGAGGTCACAGAAGCCGTGCAATTCGGCAAAAACCGATTCGAGTTTGTTGTGAGCAATTCCCGCCCGAATGAAATGGCTCTGTCTCCCGGACCCTCGGGCTTGTTAGGACCGGTTGTCCTGGAAGCCCGCTGATTCAATTGCGGATTGTCGATTCTCACTTGAACGCAGATGTCGCCATTGCCGCTTCCCCCGCCGACTTGTCTTCCAGATATCGGCCTATCCGATCCCCATTGTCCGCCCGATCTGCCGGGGCTTGTGAAAGATAGGACGAGATTTCCGCCGCCACACCCAGTTCGTCCAATGCTCTTTCCAGATGGCGTCTCAGCATTCCCCTGACATATTCCGTATCCCGTCTTTCTACAGCGCCCGCAATGGCGCGATGTTCCCATACCGTGTTCAGCGAGATTTCTCTCCAGTGGGGATTCATCAAGACAGAAGCGCAAAAGTACTCCGACAAAACACGGTGCATCCCGGCCACCAACGGATTCCGGGTCATCGCCAGGAATGTACTGTGATACTCCAGTTCGATTTGATCCGACTTCTCATTCTGTCCGGATTGCCGAGTGACCTGCTCGAACTCCTCCGCCAATTCAGCCAGACGATTAATTTCCTCCCCGGTTGCATTCGCCACCGCAAAATCCACCGCACCCAGCTCCAGCACATACCGCAGTTCCGCCAAGGCTCTCAAATCTTCGCCATGCGCGGGGTGTGTGT
>JAKPRU010000565.1 GCA_029557025.1 Candidatus Omnitrophota bacterium
GGGGCACGTTGCAACGTGCCCCTACGATAAAACAAATTGGGAGAACGGGGAAATCTATTCCGTCCAGTCGGCAGTGGTGAGCTGGGGTTGAAGGTCATTCACGGAATCACGGACACGATAAGGAACATACCCGCACGAGAAACACTTATCAGTCGCCTCCAATTCGCGTGTGCCATCTTCCCCATCGACACAGAAGGAGTGATAGGCGATGGAAACAATCGCCCCGCATTGCGCGCATCGATAATAAGATATTTGTGACATGATCCCTCAACCTCAATGCACTGATTTCTATCCATCTCAAAAGGCTTTCGCGAGCGAAACAACCCAGCGTTTCATTTCTTCGCTACAAGATCAGTATACCCGTAAGAAGCCCCCAAGGAAAGCGCTTTGGTGAAAATTCTTCACCGGGGCGCAATCCCTTTGTTTCATTTGACTTGCAGTTTGTGGCGCGGTATATCTGGTTTTGATCAGAGATTGAGACGCCGGTGACAAGTGCAGGTATGACACGTTCTGCAGATATCATCCGGCACAAAAACACCCTGCGACAATCTCATCATTGAGCGGTTCCATGCACCTGACACTGATCAATGGTCCGTGGTTTTTTGGCAAGCGCCTGGAATTCCTTTCGCAGAATCTTGGCCTGGCCTACTTGGCTGCCTGTCTGCGTGAGGCGGGCCATGAGGTAACAATTCTGGATGCGGTGGCCGAAGCGCCAACCAAAAGAATCCGCGTTCCGTTGAAATATCAAACGGTCTATCGCTGGGGATTGGACTATCTTGAGATTGTTCAACGGATTCCGGCGCACACGAAGGCGATCGGGATCACGGTTCCGTTCACAAACAACCGAATCATCGCACAGGAATTATCCTCGGCGATCAAGAATCGTTTCCCCGATATCCCACTTCTTCTGGGCGGAGTGTTTCCCTCCACGCAACCTGCGGATGCGCTTTTCCCAACTGTGGATTATGTGATTCGCGGGGAGGGGGAACATGCCATTGTTGCATTCGCCGACGGAGTTTTCCCCGAAAAGATCCCGGGATTTGTTTTTCGAAGAGACGGGGAGATTGTGGAGACCGGCCCGGTCGCATTTGAACGGAATCCCGACCGGTTCCCCTTTCCGGCGCGGGATTTGTTGCCGATGGAGACTTATGTGCGGCATTCGCCTCGCGGGCTGATCGGCAGACGTTCGGCCTCGCTGATCTCATCGCGGGGATGTCCGTTTCAATGTAATTATTGCTCGGTGCATCCGGTCGCGGGGCGATTGTGGCGACCGCGTACGCCGGAACGGGTGCTTGAAGAAATCGACCAACTGATTGAGCGATGGCAGATCAATCATCTTGAATTTGAAGACGACAACATGACCATTGACCCGGATCGCGTCAAAACCATCCTGAACGGGTTGATAGAACGTAAAAAGAAAGGGATTCCGCTCACGTGGGAGAATCCCAACGGGATTCGAACCGAGACGCTGGATGAAGAGTTTGTGGCGATGTGCCCGCCATCCGGCAATCGAACGCTGTACCTGCCGGTGGAGCACGGCAGTCGGGAAATGCTCAAAAAGATGAACAAAGCGCTGAACCTGGAGGCGGTGGAACGGGTGATCGGCTGGTGCGGGAAGCACGGTGTTCGCACGGTGATCTTTTTCATCGTCGGATATCCCGGCGAAACGGATGCCCTGTGGCGTGAGGGATGGGAATACGCGCGAAAACTTCGGCGACTTGGCGCGACTCGTTTTGAGGTGTTCATCGCAAAACCGTATCCCGGAACTCGTATGTATGAGGAATGCAGGGCCAGGAATTACCTGATCCATCCCGATGTGGAGAATGTGGTGTACGACATGGATTTTGCGGGAGTGAGGACACCGGAGTTTACCGAATGGGAAGTCCTGCGCAGGCGGCGGGTGATGAAATGGGATCTCAATCCGAAGTCCGCGACTCTTAAATCAGCAATCTCCGGTATCCTTCCCGCCTGTCTGTTTCGACGGCTGAAGGCCATTCAGGAACATTGGATAGGACCGAAGGGTAAACTAAAAATTAAAAATTAAAGAAAAGAGAGGCGGGTTGGAGGAAAAGAGCTGGAATACGATTTGTGTCAGAAAACGCGTAGAATGTTTCTGCTTGACACGAAATCCGGGAGCAATTAGACTTATTATGAAGGAGAAGATTATTGGAAACTGATAGTTTACCGGAAAAATCTGGAATTGACTTGTTTGGAAGCCCGGATGCCTGGTCCGTTCCAAATTCACATCCCGCACGCCGTAAATCGATAGAAAAAAGCATTTTGACCGTTGCGAAGGCGGGCGGATCAACTGCCCAATGAGTATAGAACCCACCACTGAAACTTCGTACACCTTCAAGCTGCTGAACGCACAAGAGGCATTGAGCCTGTTCGGACGCCAGGATCAGCATTTGCGGATGATCCAGGAACGTTTTGCCGCAAACATTGTGGCACGGGGGGACGAGATCAAGATTACGGGAGTCGCCGGAGATGTCGCGCGTGTCGTGGACCTGTTCGACCAGCTGCTGGTGTTGTTACGGCGAGGGGAGAAAATCCGTCGGCAAGAGATCCAATATGCACTAGACATGCAGAGCGAACCGGGGAAACCGGCCATTTCGGATTACATTGGGAAATCGCCGCTCGCTTTGCGCGCAAAACGAGGAACTATCAAGGCAAAGACGATCAACCAGCATCGCTACATGGAGGCGATTGCAAATAATGACATTGTATTCTGTATTGGCCCGGCGGGAACCGGTAAGACATATCTGGCGGTAGCGGCGGCAGTTGCCGCCCTGGAGCGGCGGGAAGTGCGGCGGATCATCTTGACACGCCCCGCCGTCGAAGCCGGAGAGTCGCTCGGTTTTCTTCCGGGAGACTTGCAAGCCAAAGTCGATCCGTATCTCAGGCCACTTTACGATGCCTTGTATGACATGCTGGACGCCGAAACGGTCCGTCGGTATGTCGACCAGAGGATTGTTGAAATCGCTCCGTTGGCCTACATGCGCGGTCGCACCCTCAATAGTTCTTTCGTGATCCTGGATGAGGGCCAGAATACCACCTCGGAACAGATGAAGATGTTTGTGACCCGCCTGGGAATGCAATCCAAAGCGATTATTACGGGCGACATTACTCAGATCGACTTGCCTCTGAACCGGAGGAGCGGGCTGGTGGAGGTGTGTGGTATCCTGGAGGGCATTCAAGGCATTTCCTTTGTATACTTCTCCCATCAAGACGTCGTTCGGCACCCGCTGGTTCAGCAGATCGTGGCGGCATACGGGCGGTATACGGCTGCAAAGGAGAATGGCGACAGGAACGGCGGACAAGTCCGGGTGGAAGCGGAAAGGAACGATTGATGCGCTGGCCGGGTATACCGCACCTGCGTAAATGGACCCGCAGCACAAGAAACGGAAACGGGGGCGGTATCGTTCTGCGGTTTAGGGAAATTCGCGCCTTTTTCACAAAGCAATCGCTCCGGTTTTTGCGCGGTTGCATTGTGCTCGCGATGATGATCTGCCTGTTTCTGTTGGCTCGTCCCTCCGGGTCCAGCTATCTCCGCGGGCTGAAAGAAGGGGACATCCCCAGCCGTCCGATTAAGGCCGCGTTCGCCTTCGAATACGAAGACAAAGACGAAACGGAAAAGAGGCGCGCGGAAGCCGCCGCTCAAGTCCGACCGGTTTACCAGATTGCCGAGGATGTCATCCGTGGGACCTCTGCAACGTACGCTGCCCTGGTGGCACGACTGAAGGAACTCGACGAGCAGCCGATCGACGCCAGTTCGCTTCAGAAATGGGTCGCCTCTGTTGAGCAGGACCTGCATATCCAGCTTGACAACAAGCTATACGGAAATCTGCCGGCCACTGCGGGATTGTCTGCCGGTCCATCGGGAACCTGGGCCGCGCTCTTGGAGTATCGAAAATATGAGATTTTCTGGTCGGCATTGGGAAGAATCATCGATAAGCAACTGACAGAGGGAATCGTCGATAACCGGATGCCGATCGATCAGTCCCGTGCAAAAGCGGACTTAGCGACAGAAAAAAACCTCCACATGGGCATCATTCTGAGATCAGCGGACG
>JAKPRU010000576.1 GCA_029557025.1 Candidatus Omnitrophota bacterium
CGCCTTACGGAACCTTGGGAGATTATATTCCATTTTACTTCGCCCCCAGATCGCCGATGCTTTATGCGATTCGTGGGGGGCGTGTTGAAGGATTCCACGGAACGCAGAAGGATATCCTTTATCTCGTTTCATCCGTGGACCGGATTACCGCACACGAACTTCCGTTCGTATTCACTGATGGACACGCCGCCATGGGGATTTCGCGGTTCTTCAATAGTCCAAGTGACCTCAATCAAGTCGACTGGGACATCATGAAAGACCAGTATTGGCGGGATACCGACCAGGACCTTGACCGGAAGAGGCGTCGGCAGGCGGAGTTTCTGGTGAGAGACTTTATGCCGTGGAATCTGTTCGATATGATCGGTGTATTCGATGAAAGCATCGGGAACCAGGTTCTCGAAGTCATTCACTCCGCAAGACATCAGCCAGAGGTATCGGTTCGCCGCAATTGGTACTACTAGGAGACTGAGCCATGATTGAGATTCTACGCGGAAACCTGCTGGATGCGGATGTGGAGGCCCTTGTGAACACCGTGAATACGGTGGGGGTCATGGGCAAAGGAATCGCGCTTCAGTTCAGGCAGGCATTCCCGGAGAATTATGACGCTTACAAACGGGCTTGCGACCGGAAAGAAGTCCAACCGGGGAAAATGTTCGTTTACAGTACAGGCTCGATGTTGAATCCGCGTTTCATTATCAATTTTCCCACCAAGCGCCACTGGCGAGAGCGGTCCCGGATGCAAGACATTGAAGAAGGGTTGAGAGACTTGGTGAGAGTGATTGTGAGTAACCGTATTCACTCTGTTGCGCTGCCGCCTTTAGGCTGCGGAAACGGGGGATTGGAATGGGACATGGTTCGATCCCGGATTCAGGAAATGCTGGAAAACCTGCAAAGCGTTCGAATTCTACTCTACGAGCCTGTCGGCGCACCTGATCCCAATAGCATGAGAGTCGCGACGAAAGCGCCCGGGATGACTTCCGGACGAGCGGCAATTCTGGCGATTCTTCACCGATATGGAATCCCCGGCTACCGACTGTCCATGCTGGAGATTCAGAAACTCGCCTATTTTCTGCAGGAAGCGGGCGAGCCGTTGCGCCTGAACTTCACGGCAAATCAATATGGTCCTTATGCCGAGGCTTTGCACCACGTTCTTCAACGGATGGAGGGACACTTCATTCGGGGGTATGGAGACCGCTCGCAAAAAGCGATCGAGCCGACCATTCTTGTCTTGCCGGAGGCAATTCGGAAAACAGAGGAATTCCTGGCTGGGCAAAAGGAAACGCAGGACCGAGTTGATCGAGTAACCCAATTGATCGAAGGATTTGAAACTCCTTACTGTCTCGAAATGTTGGCAACCATTCATTGGATATCCAAAGAGAATCCCGACCTGGTGGAATCTCCTGAAATGACCATCGAAGGCGTACAGGGCTGGAATGAACGCAAAAGGAAATTATTCAAAGCAGATCATATCCGAGTCGCATGGCAGCAGTTGCGGGATAAGCGCTGGATATGACCCAAGGCATCACGGCCTCACTCCCCACCCACAACAACATTCCTCACCAGCAAATGCGGACCACCGGAGGAAACCCGTAACGGCGACTGCCCGCCTTTCCCGCATCCCCCCAACCCCGCATGAAAACTCAGGTCATCGCCGACCGCCACAACATTCTTGAGCGTCTCAAACACATTGCCGGTCAGGGTTACATCGCGCAGACGTTTGCCGACCCGGCCGTTCTCGATTTCGAACGCCTCCATCCCGGTGAAGGTAAACATCTCGCAGTCCGTCATCCCGGCTAAAGCGTTCTTGACATAAATCCCCTTGTCGATCCGGGCAACCATCTCCTCATAAGGTGTTTCGCCGGCCTCGATGAATGTGTTGGTCATACGGACAATCGGCGGGAATCGGTAGGAAATTGCGCGCGCATTGCCCGTAGGGGCTTCATTCATTTTCGCGGCGGTTTCCCGTGAATGCAGCCTGCCGACCAGTACACCATCCCGGATCAGGTGGTTTTTCCGTGTTGGGGTCCCCTCATCATCGAACGGCAGATACCCGGCCTCATTGAGATTGCCCTGATCGACTACATTCAGACTTTCCGGCCCGAATGGCCGCCCCAGCTGCATAACCTCCTGCAATCGCGGATTCTCATAGAGAAAATCGCTCTCGGAGAGATGCCCGAATGCCTCATGGATAAAAATACCTGTAAGGATGGGGTCCATGAGAACGGTATATGTTCCGCCTTTCACACGTTCGGCGCTCACCAGATCGACGGCGCGACGGGCAGCATCCTCGGCAAGATCTTCCCGGCCGGTGACCTCATCGAATCCCACCAGGTTGGCGTATGTGTGATGATAGGTTTGAACGACATTCCCCTTGCGGGCAATCGCTGCAAGGCTCACTCCACAAAAGATTTCCTCAAATTCGGCGGCTGTCCCGTCAGAGTTCGCATAGACCTTGCGCTTCCAGCGATCCTGGTAACGGACACTGCTGGTTTGAATGCCGGCGGCATTCAGAATGAGTTGATTGTATCGATAGGCCGTGTCATGTTTTTCTTCCAGCGAAACCCGGCGCGGATCGCGTCCGGGCATCGTGGCATATTTCGCCTTGTACGGTTCCGTCGGGGCCAGCGCTGTTTTCTCACGCCCCACCTGACGCGCCATCGAGACCGCGCGTTTGGCCTTGTCTGCCAGGTTCTCCAGGTTGTTGAAAGAAGCAAATCCCCAGCCGCCGTTAACCGCTGCGCGGACACACCCGCCGAGGCTGGAGGATTCACCGATGTTCTCCAGTTCCTTGCCGATGTATGTAACCGATGTGGTTACGGCGTCCTCAATGCGGACCTCGACATAATCTGCACCTCCAACCGATAACGCCTGCTTGATTTCCTTGTCCATGCGATCACCCTTTCACGAAACATCAAATCACAAGTCCCGCCTGTTCGGAACGGGTGTGCCGCTTGCCCGAATCGGGACCGTCTGATAGCCTCATTCCGCGCTGCCGGGATGATGAAACACAACGGCGCGCCAATCGAAATTCAGGGAAACGGACCATGATTGCGATTATCGACTATCGTGCCGGAAACCTGCCGAGCGTGGAACGCGCCGTGCGGCATCTGGGGTATGAGGCTGAAATTACCTCCGATCCGAAACGCATTGCGGCGGCGGAAAGGGTTATCTTTCCCGGAGTCGGCGCTGCCGGGGCGGCAATGGAA
>JAKPRU010000584.1 GCA_029557025.1 Candidatus Omnitrophota bacterium
GTGGTATGGTCGTTTCCCTGAATGGACAGGCCGGACTTGACTCCGGCGGCAACGGAAGCGGTCGATCCAAAGGCAGTCGAAATCACGGGTACGGTCAGACAGGTATAAGGATAAATACCGATCAGGGTTGACCAGCATCCGGCCGTCATGACGACAATCGTATCCTCGCCCAGGACCGACAGGGTTTGTCGCATCGCCAAGGTTGCCCCGCAGCCCGGGCAACCATAATGCCCCGGTGTCAACAGATCTCTTTTCTTCGGGCCTTGCTTATTCATGGCAACACCTCCGTCCAGAATGTCGTCCCGGCTTTGACGGCTTCCCCCTGCCCGGAAATGGCCTGTTTCACCAGGGGGACAATCGTCTCCGGAGTGATATCGTTTCCGCCGACACCGGAAATGAAGCCCGTGAATTTTATATCTTTATGCCGGTCGAACAGTCCCGCTTTCACCTCCTGGGCGATGATCCCCTCAGCACCGTAAGAGACATCCCGATCGATGACGATGATATGTTTGGCGCTTGCCGTCGCCTTACCCAATCCTTCAACGGGAAACGGTTTGACCATTGCAAGCCTCAAGCTGCCGGCCTTCATGCCTTCTTCCCTCAATCGATCCACGGTCAGCCGCACGGCACCGCTCGCAGTGCCGATACTGATAATGCACACATCGGCATCTTCTGTGCGATACGCTTCGACGGCCGGATGAGAGCGGTTAAAATGACCGTGAAATTCAACTGCCGTCTGATCCCAGAGGCTTTCCACCAAAAGACCGTCGCAATATCGTTTATATTTGATGGACGTAAACAGGTCTGCGCCACACACGTTGCCGAAAGTTCTCGGATCATCCACATCCAGCTTGTTGGACGGCCGGTAGGGTGGGAGAAATGCATCCACAACCTCTTGTTCAGGTATACTCAGGAGTTCCGAGGTGTGGGTTAAGTAAAATGCATCCAGATTGATCATAACCGGCAACATTGCCCGTTCGGCAACGGCATAGGCAATCAAAATCGAATCGAACACATCTTGAACATCGGCGCAATAATACTGAATCCATCCTGTGTCTCGCTGGGACAGCGAATCGGTATGGTCACAATACAGGTTCCAGGGAGGAGTCAGAGCACGATTACAATTGGCCATCAC
>JAKPRU010000599.1 GCA_029557025.1 Candidatus Omnitrophota bacterium
CTGGTATCGCGGGTCCGGCGCTGAGTTCTTCCAAAAAAGCCGGAAGACGGAAGCGGAGAAGGACCTGTGTTGTAAGGGTTTTCTCATTTTCATTGTGCGGGGACATTCCGCCGAATCGGCGGGAGATATACCGGTAAACGGAGACTGATATTATGGCAAATTCGAACATTCAGATCATCAAGAAGGATGGGAAGAAAGAGTATGTTGTCTTGCCGTATGATAAGTTTCTAAAATTGCAGTAGGAACTCGAAGCATACGAGGATCTTCGTTGTTTGCGGGCCGCGAAGGAATGGGAATCTGCTGCACGCCGTAATCCTACTCCTTCTTCACTTTCGACGCTAATCTGTAACGCAAATACGAACTAATGAACTCATCCAAATCGCCGTCCATTACCCGTTGCACATCGCCCCGCTCTACGCCCGTACGTAAATCTTTAATCAGGCTGTATGGGTGAAATACATAAGAACGGATCTGGTTGCCCCAGGCGATCTCCTTTTTCTCGCCGGCAATCTTTTCCATTTTTTCGCGCTGTTCCTGCATTCTGCGGTCGTATATCCTGGATCGAAGGACTTTCATAGCCGTTGCACGATTTTTGTGCTGGGAGCGTTCGTTCTGGCAGCAGACAACGATCCCGGTCGGAATATGTGTAATGCGCACGGCGGAATCGGTTACATTCACATGCTGGCCGCCCGCACCGGATGATCGATACGTGTCGATCCGCAGATCCTCTTCTTTAATGTCTACATCGATATCATCCTCAATCTCCGGCATGGCATGAACGGCCGCAAACGAGGTATGCCGTCGGCTGTTGGAATCGAACGGCGAAATGCGTACCAGCCGATGAATGCCGGTTTCTGCTTTCAAAAAGCCGTGCGCATACTCGCCTTGTACATGAATGGTAGCATTCTTGATTCCGGCTTCCTCACCGGGCTGACGGTCGATGAGGTCGGTCTTAAATCCTCTGTTCTCCGCCCAGCGCAGATACATGCGAAGCAGCATATCTGCCCAGTCGCAGGATTCCGTTCCCCCCGCGCCGGGATGGATGTTCAAAAAACAATTCTGGATATCCAGCGGGTCCGAGAGCGTGCATTGCACCTCAAAGTCGCGGAGTTTCTTGTCGATTCTCTCCAATTCCGATTCGAACTCCCCATCCTGTCCCGCCTCGCCTTCGTCGGCGGCCAGTTCCATCAACTCCGCCAAGTCACGGGCTTCCGAAGACAGGTTGCTAAAGAGACTTGTAACATCTTTCAGTTGCTTGATTTGCCGTCCGGTTTCCTTGGCCTTTTCGGGGTCGTTCCAGAATCCGGGCCGGTTCATCTGCTCTTCAAGGACGGCAATGGCCTGTTTTTTGCCGTCGATGTCAAAGATACCCTCCCAGCTCTTCGAGGTGTTCATTCAGTTCCTTGAGGCGATACCGTAAGTCTTCATACATTGCAGAGTATTCTCCTTATGTGGATTTGCACAACATGAAATGTCGGTTACAGTGTATCACTCGGGGGAAGGAAACGCTAAACACCAAACAGCAAATTGGCAATACGCTTGACAGCGGCCCGGCAGTATCGCCAGGCAACCAGAGGCGAGCCGGTCGCCGCCAGGGTCCGGATAACATAGCCGGGACGAAGATACAACCGCCACAGTGCGGCCCGGCGCAACTGCTCCAGACGTTCCGCGGAGACCGTCCGGGTCCGAAGCGCGGCCACCGAATAGCCTCCCTGCTTCAGCCGCTCCAAATCGCAAAGTCCTTCCTCCACAACCATCCGATACAACTCCGTCCCCGGAATGGGAAATGCCAGGTTGAAATCGAAAAAATCCGGATCCAATTCCAGTGCGAAATCGATGGTTTTCCGAATAGATTCCTCCGTATCCCAGGGAAATCCGAACACAAAAAAGGCATGAGATCGAATGCCGCACTCTCTGCACAGACGGACGGCATGTCGCGCCTGTTGGGTCGTCGTGTTCTTTCCCATGGCTTGCAAATGCTCGTCCATGCCGGACTCAACACCGAATCCGATAATTCGGCATCCCGCGCGTTTCATCCATTCCAGCCGTTCTTTGTCAATCGTATCGACCCGGCTGTTTGCTGCCCATTCAATGGAAAGTCCCTGCTCTACAATCGCCCGGCAAAGGTCCACAACCCACTGTTTCTTGAGGGTGAACGTGTCGGCATGGAACAGAAAATGCCGGATATTGAATCGGTCGATACACTCATGAAGTTCACCCAGGATGCTTTCCACGCTTCGGAAGCGAACCCGCTTGCCCGTGAGCGGAACCACGGGGCAAAAAATGCACTCGAACGGGCATCCCTGGGAGGTGAGAACTGTGGTCATTGGATCGCCGGTTTCCGGCCAGGGATAGAGCGAATTGTCCAGTAAGTCCCGTGCCGGAAATGGAAGGGTGTCCAGGTCAAGGAGTTCGGTGGGGGCTGGATTGCGCCGAATGCCGCTCTCCGATTGAGCGGTCACACCGGGAATCTCCTCCAAGGCCATGCCTTTCACATACCGTTTTAGAATCCCTTCGGCCTCTCCACGCAAAACGAAGTCAATCGCGGGGTAATCGTGCAGCATCCGTTCGTCAAGGAAATTGGCCGGTTCGCCTTTCACGGCGACAGAGAGATCGGATTTCCATTGTTTCATCAATCCTGCAAGTTGCAGGTCATTTTCCAGGGTGGGCGCGGTGCAGGTATAAATGACACAATCCGGGGCGAATTGGGTCAAATCTTTTTGCAGGTGCAAAATCCCCCGGCGGGATGCCGGGTAATCGGCCATGCGGACCTCGTGCCCGGCTTGTCGAAGAATCGCCGCCATGTACGCCAAATCCAGGGGTGGAAAGACCGCGCGGATGGTCTGGTCCGCTACCTTCGACTGGCAGCGGTCATCCCGGCGATAGAGACTTCCGGGTGGAATGAACAAAAAAAAGCGGGCCATGCGGATTTCCTCTTGGGGTTCAGGGTAGCAAGATAGTGGCATGATCCGGTAGACAGGCACGGAGGCCTGTCCCAGCATGTAGGCCGGGCGTCTCTGCCCGGCGGTCAACGGCAAAGGCAAGTGTGAACCGTTGACCCCCGTCGGTAAATAATTCTATAGTTATTTCTTAA
>JAKPRU010000602.1 GCA_029557025.1 Candidatus Omnitrophota bacterium
CAGTGAGCCGCAACGAGAAGATTCTTGACCGTTTCCGGAACCGGGTCCTGCATGAATCCGGGCCTGTCAAACAGGTAACTGACCAGGAGAAGCGAAATCGCCGCGAAAACATCCGCTTCGCAGCCATAAGTGATTCCGGCATCCTGGAAAAGGGATGCCGCCATGCAGGGGGGGGTTGGGACCACCTTGGTGGTGACCATGCCGAGACAGTCGGTTGTGATGGCGTTGCAGCCCTCATCTTTCAACAGGCGTTTGGCCGTGATGTACGACCGTGCGGCATTGAGAATATCCTGTTTGGAGGGTTCGACAACTTTTTCCGCACCGCGTCGCATCCTGCGGGCCACATCACGGACCTCGTCCGTCTCCGGCATCTGTTCGAACAATTCGTGGAGAGACCGTCTTGGAATGTATTTCACCGTAACCCCCAGGCGGTCAAGGACCTGTTCCTTACGTTCCTCCCCGGCAACCACCAGAAGCCGTGTCTCCTCCAGCTGCTTTTTTGCGCGAATCATGCGGAAAGCCTGCTCTACGGCGCCGACTTCCAGAGAAGAAACCACATGCACCTTGGGACGGCGGGAGATTTCCAGGACCTGCCCGGTAAAGGCCGTGCCGATGGGCGCGAAAATAATCGTTGGGAGACCGGCATCCGCGATGGCACCCGCCCAATGCCAATAGCTCAGATGCTGAATATGAACCAATACGGCATCCGGCTTTGCCTGCTTGAGTTGCTCCACACAGGCGGCAACCGCCTGATCGCTCTCTTTCGGTTGATCGTCTTCGGTGTATTCCACGCCGAGACGTTCGGCTGCTTCTGTGAACGCCTTGCGGTATTCCTTGCGGTGTCCCTCCAGATCATAAGAGGTGCCCGGCCAGCCAAGCCAATAGGGAGGCTTCTGACGTACGACGACACCCATAATCCGCACTTTCGGTTTCGGACGAAACTCCGAGAGATCAATGTACTCCCCCAAGTCGGAATCACCGGCCCCGCCCCGCGCGGCAGCGGCGATCATCGGTCCGGCCAGGATCGCACCGGAGGCTGCGAGGAAACTCCTCCGTGAAAGCGAGCAAAGACAGCATCCATCGTGATGTTCGTGTTCTACCATTCGTCTGTCCTCCTCCCTTGTTGCCATTTCCTGCTGCTGATACAGGATCGTTGTCAAGGGGTATTCTGAGATAAAGCGACGTATGATATCACACTCCTTGTCACGGGCAAATTGTCAGGCGGGGACGCCTGACCTACCGATAGGACAGGTCTCTGTGTCTACTCGCCTTGCTATACCTCGTTCGGCACGATGTATGGTTCCCGATACCCACGATCTCCATCATTGACCAGCCGCTGGGCATCGGTGTCGTTCTTCACAGTTTCACTCTCGACATCGACTTCAATCGTCCGTCCCACCCGATAGGCGATATTCGCCAAGTGGAACAAGACACAGGAAAGATGCCCATCTTCGACATCCACATTCTGTTTTTTGGGATCTCCACTCAGGACGGCAT
>JAKPRU010000612.1 GCA_029557025.1 Candidatus Omnitrophota bacterium
TCGGCCAGGTAATGAACTTCCTCTTGAACGCTGTGTCCTGCCGAGGCGGCCTGGCGACGTGCCGTGTCCACGGATATCACAATGTCGCCCAAGTGATGGCTTGTGCGGTCGGACTCATCGCGTTGGGGAAATGATAATACATCGGTTGGTGCGTCTTTGTCCAAGTAGCGACGAGAGAGATCCTGAATGGTCTCGTCGTTCACGAGCGATACCGACAATTCCACATCGGTCTCTCCACCGGACCGCAGGGCCGTTTCGAGAGATTCACGCAATGGAACGGCGTCAATTTCCGGGCATGAAATGTCGTACAGAATATCGATTTCCATAGATTGTCCGATGCTCAGGCTTATTTTTATGTAACTGTCTCAGAACTTTCGAGTGATCCCGAGACCTTCTCTCCCGAAATTGGAGGAAACACAAAGGGGTTTAATTCTTATGCCACCCCCAGCCTCGGCGCTCGGGAAAGCGGGGTATCCTCTTCCGCATCGGGGTCTACCGGTCCTCCTTTCTTAGGCGGACGGGGAGGATACTTGATCCGCTGGTGCAACATGTGTGTCAGGCTTTCGGAGAACGAATCCACCAATTTACGCAGATCGGCCAGTGTCAGCTTGCACTCATCGAATTGGCCGTCGAAGAATCGGTCGTTCACAATTTTCTGGACGGTGGCTCGGATTTGTCCTTCGTTCGGCTCCGAGAGAGTGCGCGAAACCGCTTCGATGCTGTCGGCCAGCATGACAATGGCGGTCTCTTTGCTTCTTGGTTTCGGTCCCGGATATCGAAAATCCTCTTCGCGGACTGTTTCTTCCGGTTGTGCGGCGAGAACCTGGTTGTAGAAATAGGCGATGAGCGTAGTCCCGTGATGCTCCGGAATGAAGTCCTGGATGACTTTCGGCAGTTTGTATTCCCTGGCCAGTTCCAGGCCGTATTTGACGTGGTTCCGTATGACCAGCACACTCATCTGCGGCCTGAGTTTCGCATGACGGGCCTTGTCGGCAGCGGTCTGCTGGTTCTCGGTGAAATAGGCCGGCTTGATTATTTTTCCAATGTCGTGATAGTAGGCTCCCACTCGTGTGAGCAGCGCGTTCGCTCCGATGGCTTCGGCGGCCGATTCCGCCAATGTGGAAACCGTCATCGTGTGCTGGTATGTTCCCGGAGCCTCTTTTTCCAGTCTCTGCAAGAGGGGGGTTTTCTGGCCCAGTTCCAGGAGTTTGATATCCGTCGTAACTCCCAGCATGTCTTCGAACAGCGGCAGGGTGGCAATGGAGAGCATGAACACCAGCGCGCCGTTTACCAGTCCCCATTGCAGGGTCCACTTCATCCGATCCATCTCGCGGCTCAGGTGGTCGAAATCCTGGATATCCAGCACATTCAGGGCCAGGATTATCAGCACGGACGTGATTGCCACGAGGAACCCTGCACGATACAGATCACTGCGCTGACGAATCCCGTGGACCGCCATAATCGCCGCAAATCCGGACCAGGCCCCGACCATGGTAAAACGCAAATCGTATTCCATCGAATCCGCGCCGTAGATCAAACCGGCATAAACCGATCCCATCGCAACAAGGAACGCGGCCAGGCGACCGCTTGCCAATAGCGCGATCAGCACACCCAATGCGCCGATCGGCACGGCAAACCCCACATCTTCCAGATCGGGTGTCAAACGCGCCAGGTAGGACGCGATTCGCGCCAAGGTCAGAACCAGGACAAAAATCAACAAAATCACGGCCATCTGACGCGGATTTCTCGACAGGGGACGGTGATAGCGACGCAGGTAAGCCAGAATAATCAGGCTGGTGCCCAGTGCCAGAATGAACAACCCGATCTCGGAAACCCACGACAGGCCCAACAGTTGCTGGTAAGCCTGCAGAATCATCACCTGTCTCGTTGTGATTTGCTCCCCTTCGGCGACAAGAAGCATCCCCTCCTTGATCGGAACCATAACCGGCGCGACTTCGGCCCGTGCCTGCTCTTTCCGTTTCTCTGTGTCCTCTCGCAGATAAATCAATGTCGGAGCGGTTACAATCGCTTCGAGAATATCCCGTCCCAGCCTTCGCAGGATCTCCAACTGCTCGCCGGGAAATTCCTTCCGAAGAGTCTCTTCGGCGAGGCTGTAGAACTCTTGCAGAGTCAATAAGGAGTCTGTGTTGGTTTGCAGGAATTCCTCTCCGTCCGCTGATCTCAGAATGATGCCCATGTGGAGGTTTTTTTCTGTCGCTAAGTCCGCTTTTGCACGGGACTGATCGATCGGCATCCGGTTATCGACAATTCCCTCTGTCAGTTGTTTATCGATGATTTTTCCCAGTGCCGACCAGAAACTCTCATATTTTCGATACTCCAGGAGCGCGGCCCAGGTTCCCGACGGACCGGCAGACAACCCCGCAGTGGCCGGCAGATTTCCATATAGCTTGTTGTCAAGCTGGATATGCAGGTCCTGCTCAACAGAGGCGACCCATTTCTGAAGCGAACTGGCGTCGATCGGCTGCTCGTCGAGTTCCTTCAGTCGTGCCACCAGGGCAGCGTACGTTGCA
>JAKPRU010000626.1 GCA_029557025.1 Candidatus Omnitrophota bacterium
CCACCTCCGATATCGACAATCATGTTTCCCGAAGCCTCCGCAACCGGAAGGCCTGCACCAATCGCCGCTGCCATCGGTTCCTCGATCAGAAAAACCTCCCGCGCCCCCGCCGTCATTGCCGATTCTTTCACCGCACGACGCTCTACGCTGGTAATCCCCGACGGCACACATATAACGATACGCGGGTTCACCATCCGGGTGCGATTGTGGACCTTGGCGATGAAATACCGCAACATGGCCTCGGTCACTTCAAAGTCCGCGATCACACCGTCTTTCATGGGTCGAATCGCCACAATGTTGCCGGGAGTCCTCCCCAACATATTTTTCGCCTCACTCCCCACGGAGAGAACCTGATTGGTCCCTCTGAGAATGGCGACAACGCTCGGTTCTCGTAATACGATCCCCTGACCTTTCACATAAACCAATGTGGTCGCGGTGCCGAGGTCAATGCCGAGATCGCGCGAAAAAACACCCTTTAATCGAGATAGGAACATCAAAGTTCGCATCTCCTGTGATTTCTGTAAGTTATGTCCCTTCAACGGTGAAACAATCAAAGATCAAGGGACCCAAATCCTGATTATACAGGGATCTAGTTATTATGCAAGATCGAAATTGCAGGTTGGAACACTTTTTGATAAGCCTGCTTCGACAAATCTGGCCCGGAATTTGCATTTGAACCCTACTCAGTTTCTTCCTGTTCATGATATCTTATTAAGAACTTCCCTGAAACCGAATAGAAAGAACCATGGGAGTGGAGAATCACTTTGAATATATTCCTCAAGCCTTCGGGCTGGATCTCTTCTACCCGCCGCTCGGTCTGTCGGACAAAACCATGCGCGAAATATACCTGGAATTGGCGGACAAATGCCGATTTACGGAGTTTCGTCAACTCGGAGAAGGGCAAGGGGCACGGTTCGCGGAAGGTATGAACCGTCACCTGACCATCCTGCCCGATCGGCTGATGTACCTGGATGAATTCACCCAATCCACCTTTCAGGGGTTCGCCGAGGACATGCTCGCTTTTCTGCCGGTCGCGTCCGCCAAGTTGTCTATGCCGGTATGGCTTCACTGCAAGGTTCTTATTCGATTATTGCTTCCTTATCAAGGCGCGGGAACGACCGCGGAATTTCTGGCAAACCGTTGCCTCAATCCTCTCATGGGGAATCTGAAGCAATTCAGCAGACCGACCTCCGGCCTGGGGATCCGCCTGGTTTTTCCGGCCACAACAGAAAAGCATTCGACCTTTCATGTGCGAATCGAACCGTATTTTCGGGACTTGAAAATGTTCTTCCTGGAGAACCGCGCACAATTCTTCGATCCTATTGTCCACCTGGACCAGATGCGGCCCTTGCTGACGGAAGCATACGAATTTCTCAAGAATGAAGCAGGCCCCTTCATCCACTCTTGTGATACCCCACGTTGAAACGCGGGCATGAATCCTGTAATCTCAAAAGGCTTTTTCGTAACCGAAACCGGCCGCCGGCGGATGTCCCCCGCTCGCGGCGACTGATCCGAAGGAGGGATCCACCGTAGACTGTATTGTGATCGAAAACATAGAGATCAGCGGCTGTCAT
The DNA here is from genome assembly GCA_029557025.1 of Candidatus Omnitrophota bacterium. Classification (GTDB taxonomy): domain Bacteria; phylum Hinthialibacterota; class Hinthialibacteria; order Hinthialibacterales; family JAKPRU01; genus JAKPRU01. The sequence continues at coordinate 1,575 of JAKPRU010000626.1, forward strand.
GGCTATCTGGAACAGGAAAAACGGACCGCCCAACCCTTTCGAGTAGACGTGACATTGATGGGACATTTCTCGGTCGCGGCTCAGACCGATTCCCTCGATGAGACCGTTGACTATCGGCGGGTATTTGAAATTGTCGAGCGGGTTATGACCGGCGAGAGTGTCAACCTGCTTGAGACATTGGCCGGGCGGATCGCCGAGGAACTCTCCATCATTCCATCGGTAGAGCATGTGCGGGTTCGCGTCACAAAACTATCGCCTCCGATCCCCGATTTCAATGGCACGGTGGCCGTCGAAGTTGAGCGAACCGGGCTGGGATAAATGGCAATAATAATTCTTACTCAACATCGGAGTTCTCCTTGCGTATCCCATAACCGGTAATCGTGGTCCGGGGGCAAATAGACGCATAACCGCATTGTTCACACAACACATTTGAGGGCCTCTCCGGGACTTCAGCCGCACTCTCTACATCCACAAGAGTCTTGAATCGTTTGGAAAGAACCGCGGCCGCGCGGTTCATACGGTCCCCGAGAGAGATATCCTTTATACCATCGCGGGTAACATGAATTACAGCGGGTGGAACCGGAATGGAATCCTCCTGAAGTCCAAGAGATCGCAGATAAAGAAGTCCCTGTACCGCGTATAGATCCATATCCTCATCCGTTATCGACACTTTTGTCTTAAAATCCTTAATAGCGGGATCCCCGGCCGCATTCCGGTCGATCAGGTCGACTCGTCCTCTTACTGTAACAAGAACTTTATCCAGCCGGAGCGTCCAGCGGACCGGACGTTCCACATCCCACGGAGCCGGTGTTTTTGTCGCCCATTCCGAATTCAAAAAGGAAGTCCATAAAACGTGGATTTTGTCATACACGCTTCGCGGCGGATGTACATGATCCGCCTCCAGCAGGGTTCGGATACGATCCTCC
>JAKPRU010000667.1 GCA_029557025.1 Candidatus Omnitrophota bacterium
AAAGCCCCCACGCCGGTGCAGAGTGTGACCATGTAGATGGTCAGCACCGCGCCACGGTGACTCATGCCCATGGCGACCAGGCGATGACTGAAATGATTCTTATCGCCGACAAAGATCGGTTTGTGGTTTTTGATCCGAATGATGATCACCGAGAGGGTATCGAAAATGGGCACGGCCATCACCACGATCGGCATGATGATGGCCCATTGGGACCATTCCTCATCAGAGGAAGAGAGGAAGGTTGCCAGGATGCTCATGGCGGCCAGGTTATACCCGACAAACATGGAACCGGCATCCCCCATGAATATCGTGGACGGATAGAAGTTATAGAGCAGGAATCCGACAATCGCGCCGGCCAGGGTCACCAGGTAGGCAGTAATGAAATCCTGTGCGCCGAGCCAGTTTGTGGCGAGGGCGAGCGCCAGAAGTGAGATGGTGGCCACTCCGCCCGACAGCCCGTCCATATTGTCCAACAGATTGAAGGAATTGGTGATGAGTACGACCCAGAAGATCGTGAGGACAAAAGACAGAATTTCGGAAGGGATCAGGAAAGTAGCCCGGATATTCGCCGCGTACAGGATGATCCCCGCCAGGATTTGTCCGGCCAGCTTCATGAAAGGACTCATCCCGAAACGGTCGTCATACAATCCGACAAGAAACACAACCAGACCGCCAAGGACCAATCCCCACATCTGCGTGCGAACAACTTTCGCTCCCGCCGCATATTTCACCAGCGGCGAGATCTGCTCTGCAAACCACCCGCCTTCTCCCGAGAGATTCGCCCCCAGCCACTGAAGAAGGAACCAGTCGACGAATACGACAATCATCTGAGAAAGGAATATCGCCGCACCGCCCAAAACGGGCTTCGGCTGCTGATGCACTTTTCTCTCGCCCGGCTGGTCGAGAAATCCCAAGCCGGGCGCGATCCGGCGCATGAACGGGGTCAATAAGGCCGCCAGGACGAAGGTCTGAAGGAACAGAATAAGAAAATGATATGCAGACAAATGATAAGCGGACACAGTCGATTCTCTATGGGGTCGAGGGGAACGGGCAAACCATTCCGCGGCGAACAATCTCCGAGCGAAATCCATCCGCAATAAAACGATAGAAAAGACAGTAGCATTACGCAGGCATTACGGCAAGAACGGGCAAGACACCATAATTCTTGACAGACATACCTGTCCATTTAAGATGGCATTATGATGCGTTGTTTCATTGCCATCCTATTGCCGGACTCTGTGCGCAGCCAAATCGGCGAACTTCAGGAAGATCTGCGCCGATCCGGGCTGAAACTCAAGTGGGTCCCACCGGAGAATATCCATCTGACGCTCCAGTTCCTTGGTGAAATCTCCGAGGAACAGGCGAAGCAGGTCGGTGCGATCCTGGAAAATGCCTGCGCTCAAACCAACGCTTTCGAGCTGACCGCCGAAGGGATCGGCCAATTCCCGCCCAAAGGAAGACCGCGTGTTGTCTGGGTGGGACTGAGCGGCGAGACAGAACCGCTGATGGACCTCGACCGTCGCATCCGCGAAGCGCTCCGGCAAAAACAAATCCCGTTCGATGACAAGCCGTTTCACCCTCATCTGACTATTGCGCGGGTCGAACAGGGTTTCCGTGGCCCTCTTCGGACCAGCGAAGCGGCAAGGCAATTCCATGCCGGGATCATCCGAGCGGATGCGGTCAACCTGATGAAAAGCGACCTGCGGCCTTCCGGCGCGGTGTATACCTCACTCGGCCACTGGGATTTTCAGCCTGCGAACCATTGCGATGTGGATGAGAACGGCCGGATTTTCCTGCCGAGATACAAGCATTGCTTTGTCTGCGGATCGCAGAATCCCGCCGGGATTCGCCTGGGGTTCACGGTCCATGACGGGCGAGTCGAGACCTCGTTTGTACCACGACCGGAACATTGTGGGTATCGGGGTGTGGTTCACGGCGGTGTGCTGACTGCGGTTCTGGATGAGTGTATGGGCTGGACCATCATCGGCCGACGAAAAACTATGACTATCACTGCGGAGCTGACTTTGCGGTTCAAGAAGCGGGCCATGGCGGGACAGCGTCTTTTTGTCTCTGCGGAATGTGTGGATTGCCGGTCCCGGCTGATGACCGCGCGGGGGCAAATCACCGATGAGGAAGGCAATGTCCTCTGCACCGGACAAGGCAAGTTTATCCCGTTGAACGAGGAAGAAATCCGGGAGGTTGAGGAATATGCCGGTTGGGAGAATGCACTGGGGGAGGTGCATCGGGAGATAGTGGAGAGAGAATTGGATGTCAACCCCCCTTGTATTCCCCCCGATCTCCGGGAGGAAGAATAAAAGGCAAGTTCCCGCGATGTTCGGGGGAAGAAGAGGAGTTTCTCCCGAAGATTGGGGGAGATACAGAGCGGGTTGAAATTATTGGATTTATTAACCCAACTGCCTCAAATCCACTGATACTGCGTATTTCGTTTCTGGGGACGGAATCCGGCATCCCGAATCAGTTCGCACAGCCGCTGTTCACCGGCGCAGTGGCTGGTTCCGGCCAATCGAACGACGTTTTCTTCCATTGTGGTTCCCCCCATGTCATCCGCGCCGAAGAACAGCGCCACTTGGCCGACCTCCTCTTTCTGAGTAATGACCGATGCCTGTAAGTGAGGAAAGTTGTCGAGAAAAATGCGGGAAATCGCCAGCGTTTTCAGGTACTCATGTGCCCCGGTGGGTTCGCGGTCGGCAAGGCGGGTATTTCGCGGCTGGAAGGTCCAGCAGATGAACGCTGTGAATCCGCGCGTCCGGTCCTGCAAGTCGCGCAGGCATCGCAGATGCTCCACACGGTCCGCATAAGTCTCCACATGACCGAACATCATGGTCGCCGTAGTGCGCAGCCCCAGCCGGTGTGCTTCCTCCATCACACCAAGCCATTCCGCCGAGTTGCATTTTCCCCGACTGACGCGGGTTCGGACACGATCGGATAAAATTTCTGCGCCTCCGCCGGGAAGGCTGTCCAATCCGGCGCTGCGCAGGTCCGCAATAATATCTCTCACGGAACGACTGTACAAATGCGCCATCCATACAATCTCCGGCGGCGAGAAGGCATGAATGCAGACCTGGAATCGTTCCTTGATAGCCGAAAGAACCCGCGTGTAGTAAGAAAAATCCAGACTGGGATGCAAGCCGCCCTGAAGCAGAATGGTGGTTCCGCCGATCTCAAGAAGCTCTCGGATTTTCCGATAGATTTCCTCGTTTGAGAGAAGAAACGCTTCAGGATCATCCGGTTTGCGATAAAATGCGCAAAAATCACATTGTGCCGCACACACATTGCTGTAGTTGATATTCCGATCCACGACATAAGTAACTACATCGGGATTCGCGATGCGCAAACGGGTCGCGTGCGCCTGCTCCCCAAGATCGATCAGATTCCCATGCTGGAAAAGGGCCAATGCCTCATCCGGGGAGAGCCTTGCCGAGGTTTGAGAGATCATAGCGCTCCTCGGTGGAATTCCTGCGTTGCGGAGGCCGGTTCCTTCGATTGTTGAGCGGCCGGTCCGGCAAAGGATTTCACGGTGGAACGTATCTGTTCCAGCCATTGTTGAGATTTCTCAATTTCCTCTCCATATTCCGCGAATCGGCGGGCACAGACAATATGATGCACCGCCGCATCCCACTGCCCCTTCTCGAAGGCATACTGGGCAAGCAAAAGATGGGCGCTGAAGTCATCCGGGCGCAACCGAAGCAGCCCGCGAAGCGATTCCGCCGCCAAGTCTCTTTGTCCCAGCTGGATTTGACATAGAGCGAGTCCCCGATAGCCTTCGGCCAGCGCAGGGTTTTGCTTCAGCGCTTTGCGGAAAGCCTCCGCACCCTGCGTCCAGTTCTGATTCTCCAGGGCATTCTGACCGATGGAGGCAAGTTCCTCCGCGCCTGGCCCGCACGCGGACGCAAGCACGAGAATCGCCAAAGATAAAATGATGTGCCGTTCGAAACGCTTCATTTTCACAAGATTACCATTATACACCCTTGCACATCATGGGCGGGACGCCCATACCACGCTCCGCGGCCCCCCTTCTCCACACTTGGGGAAGGGGATGGGGGATGGGGACGGGGGACGGGGACGGGGACGGGGATCAGGCATGGGG
>JAKPRU010000699.1 GCA_029557025.1 Candidatus Omnitrophota bacterium
AGGATATGAACCGTACGGTTAATCACAGGCCGACCGGAATTCATGGCGTCTTTCAGCGCACACCCCGCCTCACAGATATCCGCCCGGAACACCTCGCAGCACGGCCGTCCAATCGCCTCCTTGCGAGAGACACCGGTAATCTGTTCGGCGGCACGATTGAACGAGGTGATAAGGAACTGTTCGTCCACTGTAAACACTCCGTCGGCCACCGAGTCCAGGATTACCGCGGTTATTCCCAGGGGAGAATGCTGTTTTGTGTCAATCACCAAGTCCGGTCCACCTCCCGATAGACAGCATGAAACTCATTCCGCCGATACGGAGAAAGGTTATGATTACTGACTTTGAGAGTCACATTGAAGTATCATTTTTTATCGGATTTCACGATGGTTATCGTACATGCCCGATCCGAGACTTCCAAATGAGGTTACCTTGGAAACCCGGGCGAGAACCCTCGGCAAACCGTCCGTTCCGCAGCGGCGATCATTGACTCCACGGACGGCTCCTGATATGAAAGAGCGGCGTCAGAAAGGGCGGAGTCAGCCCTGTAAATCAGGTGGAGAACAGCATGGGAAAACAAAAGCGTTTTTTGCGGGATATGGTTCTGGATCAGATGCTTCGAGAGCTCCATGAAATCCGGACGAAAGTGGAAGCCGGCGAAAACAGAGTCACATGGCGAATTGATCCGATTGTGGAGGCCACGACGGAATTTTACGAAACCGGCAAAATCGTCTTGCAGCATATCGAAGCAGCGATCGAGTCCATCCGGAACAAAGGCAGCCGGGAGGATGAATTGAACAACCTGGTTCTGGCCGCGGCCCATGTCCGGATAGGGATCACCCAAATTCATTCCATTCTGTTGAATTCCTTTGAGGATGAAGACGAGGCGCCTACTACGTGATCGTTACGGGCGCCCTCCAAGAGAATTGGCTTGACATGCTGCCGGGCAAGAGTGACATGAGGCGAGATGTTGCTGTCACTCGAAGACGCCCTCAGCCCGGTCCTCTCCCCCGGGAGAGGGCTTGGGTCCTGAGTCTTTCTCCAAACGCACCTTTTTTCCACAGGGATGGGATTCCTCAATACCCATAAGGTCTATCCGATGTTATTCTACTCATCGATCTTGTCGATTTGGATGAAAAATGAAGGCGAATTCCCGGCACAGCCTGCTGATTTTCCTGTTCTTTGCCGCAATCTATCTCCTGTTGCAGGGGGCGAAACCGGGATATACCGTGGATGCGAATGCGGTTTACCAGCTGACGCAGTCTATCGTGGACAGGGGAGAGATGTTCCCGCAGGTTCGCCTGAAACAGGGCGTGTTTCATGCTTTGGTTTTTATTCCTTTGTACAAATTGGGAGATTGGTTGGCGGCGAACCATCCCGATTCGGACCCGGATGGGATTCGCCGCCGCGCCCTGTGCTGGATGAACGGTGTTCTGGCAGCCATGGCCTGCGCCGCGCTGTTTCTGCTGTGTAGAGAGATGGGAGCGGGCCTGGCGGCCTCACGGAATGTCGCGCTGGCAGCGGGTCTCTCGACAATGATTCTTCCGTATTCGCGATACGAATACAACAAGATTCCCGCGATGCTCCTTCTGACCCTGCTGCTTTGGTCAATCTGCCGATACCGGCGATTGGGTCAAAAGAAGGATTTCCTGTTTGCCGGGCTTTGGGCGGGGTTGCTGGTGGGGTTCCGTCTGGAGTTTCTTCTGCTTTTTCCCGGATTGATCGTGTTGGGATTCCGGCAAAAGAAGCCGGCTGTGTTCTCGGATCTCTGGCCCGGCATTCTGATGGCGGGGGGATTGGCCGCCCTGGTGATCGGATATCAGTGGTCCCGGTGGGGGGGTGTTGCGGGGTATGAGGGGGGATTCAATCCGTTGCCGTTTGAGGGTCTGTACGGATTTTTTTTCTCGCTGGGCAAAAGCCTTTTTCTGTACAATCCGATCCTGCTTTTGTTGCCGCTTGTTCTCTGGGGGAGTCGGGGGAGTGATTGGTGGGGACCCTGGTGGCTGGTGGTCGGACCGATGCTGGTGTTTTACGGATGGTGGTCAAACTGGTGGGGCGGGTGGGCTTGGGGGCCTCGTCATTTGGTTCCGCTGATTCCGTTGCTCGCCGCTCCGCTTGCCCTAGAAACAGGCAGTTCTCACGGACCGATAAGATGTTATGCGTTCTGGTTTTTGACAATGCTCGGGATATTCACCCAATTACTCGGAATTGCGGTGGATTTCAATGATGGGATCGCAAGGCTGTACGGGCAGGGCGTTACGGAGGAAATGCTGGTCTATCTCTGGCCGTTCGGGGGAATTGCAAACCACGCCCGCATCGTGGCTCAGATGCCGGTTGTGCTCCTTGATTTCGGGGTTTTGCAGTATTTTCTGGTCTATGCATCCACGCGGATTCTGGCTGCGGCTCTTGTAGGATTTCTGCTGGCCGTGCTTGCCCTGCTCAAACTCCGCGTGTCTCCCGAGGATACGCCGATATGAATCGACCGGATGCCTGTCCCATGAATAAGCCGACGGATGAGTATGCAGGATACCGTCGTTCGCGTGGATATTGGCACCGCGTGTTCTCTGTCACATCGCTGGTTCTCCTGGATGTTGTTTTCCTGGTCATGCTCGACAGGATTTTTGTGAACAGCAAGGATGAGATCATCCGAAGCTCGGATATCTATGTGGAACGGATCCAACCGCATTTCAAGTTGATCAACGAAGAATCCAATCGAGCGGTTTCCGACCCTCGTCCCAACGAGACCGTCGAACAATACGAGGAACGGTTTACAGAGTTCTTTCGTAAGAATGCGGATCGTTATCTTACTCAGAACAGTCCTCTCTATCGGATTACGATTTTCGGCAGCGAAAAACGTGTCATTTTCGATAGATCGAATCTTTCCAAGTTTCGGCAGTGGAATAATTGGCGCAACTGTTTCCTTTCGCGCAACTTTTCTCGCGCACAAATCAGAACGATACCCTTCCCGGATCGCGGATTTGAATTGGTCGTATGGATGTACTACACCTCCCCGGTGGGTTGGCCGGAGATCGAACACCTCGTGCTGCGTTTCTGGGGATATGCGCTGGCGTTTGTGATAACGACCCTGGTTTTTTATTTGTGGTTGAACCGGAGGCTGATTGTTCCTCTCGGTCGAGTGGCGGGACACCTGGAACAGTTGGCGACAGAGGGGACCGTTCAAATTATCCGTCAGCCGCGCGTGGATATCGAAGCGGCCTATAATCGTCTCGCTGAGACCCAGCGTGAGGTTCGCCTGGAGATGGAACTCGATCGTCTTGTGGAGAGTTACCAACAGTACGACGAGGTTCCCGCGGATGAGATGAGCCACCGCCTCTTGCGGGATATTCCTCCGGCAATCGGCGAATGTTTTGCATTGACCGCCGTTTCCGTGAAAATCCCGGAGCCTGACACCGGGGGCTGGGAACCCATGGGCACATGG
>JAKPRU010000709.1 GCA_029557025.1 Candidatus Omnitrophota bacterium
CCATCCTCCACCTCAAGCAACGACCCGGTCGGAAGGCTATGCTGCTCAACGATTTGCTCGAAACGGTCTACCAAGGTGAGGCGCGGAATCCTCCCGAACGGGGGATCTTTAATAATGGATTGCAATGTTCCGGTGCCCGGATCGAGAATCCGCCGCATCGTTTCGCCTTCGATAATATCCCGATAGCGCAGTTTCCCTTCCCGGCGTGCGATAACCGGGGTCGGCAGATAAGCCAACGTATCCCCGGCTTTGACGGTGCTGCCATGGACATGGAGAAGCCGATGCCCCGGCAGGAGGACATACGAGACTCGTTCGTTGTCCTTTCCGATTGAGACCCGGACCGGTTCCGTCCAGTCGATGGGGATCATGGGTTCGCCGGTCTCCGGTTCTTTGACCAGAGAGGCCCGATCGATCCCTTCGATCTCGACTTTCCCGGACTGTTCGGAAATGATGGGGACACGCAACGGGTCCCACCGCGCGAGCAACATGCCCGGATTGACTTTCTCTCCCAACCGCGTTTCCAACTCGGCTCCCGCAGGGATCGAGGCATATTCCACCAGAACTTTGCCTCGGCTGTCCTTGATCTGAAGGCTTCCGCCACCCCGGGTTACCACCTGCCGGTTGTCTTTGACATTGACCACTGGCAAATTGTCACCATCCAGAATGAGAGTGCCGGTGCGCTTGCCGGTTCGCTCCAATCGCGTATCCACCTTTGGAATCCGCAAACCCGAACGGAGAATCAACGGGCGGGCGCCAGAATTCACAACTCGCTGGCGTCCTTCGCGGTCAACGACATAGCGAAGATGAACATATTTGACGATCCCGATTTCACCGTCCCGCAAGCCGCCCATTCCGTCATCGTTGAGACGAATGCGGACTTCGGACTGCTCCAGGATACGGCTGGTGGTCCCACCGATGTGGAAGGTTCGGAGGGTCAACTGGGTACCGGGTTCCCCAATGGACTGCGCCGCAATCACACCAACCGCTTCCCCGATGCTGACCGGCGCCCGTTTGGAGAGGTCCCAGCCGTAACACTTTGCACAGGCTCCACGAGAGGCCTCGCAAGACATGACCGACCGGATGCGGACACGCTCCACACCGCAGAGACGCATCGCACCGACCGCTTCCTCATCGATTACCTGGCCCGTTTCAACCAGAGTTGCCCCGGTCAGGGGATTTCGAATATCCTCGGCGGCCACGCGGCCTAAAACACGGTCTTCGAGGGATTCGATGGTCCGGTCTCCTTCGCGAATGGCAGAGACTTCAAATCCCGACAGCGTTCCACAATCTTCTTCGGAAATGATTACATCCTGCGCCACATCCACCAGACGACGAGTCAGGTAGCCGGCTTCGGCGGTTTTCAGCGCCGTATCGGCCAGACCTTTTCGTGCGCCGTGAGTCGAAATGAAATACTCCAGAACGGTCAATCCCTCTTTGAAATTCGATTCGATGGGAGATTCGATGATTTCGCCCATTCCGCCGGTGAGTTTTTTCATCGGCTTGGACATGAGGCCACGCATTCCGGCCAGCTGGCGAATCTGCTGCTCCGAACCACGAGCGCCGGAATGATACATAATGTAAATCGGGTTGAATCCGTTGTGGTCGCTTTGGAGCTCCTTCTCCATGGCCTTCCCGACGGCCTCGGTGGTTTCAATCCACCGGTCGATTACTTTGTTATACCGCTCGATATCGGTGATCACACCTTCCTCATACTGACGGATGGTTTCGGCAACGTCTTTCCGAGCCGCTGCAAGCAGCGCCTCCTTATCCGAAGGCACACGCATATCCGTGAGGCTGATCGAGATCCCCCCGATTTTGGCATAGTAGTATCCCAGGTTTTTCAGATCATCCAGAAGCTGGGACGTCCGGTCTTTCCCGTACATGTTGTAACACCGGGAAACCAGCGCCGCCAGATTCTTTTTGACCATCAAATCATTAACAAATCCCAGATCAGGCGGCAGGGATTCATTGAAAATAATGCGTCCGACGGTGGTCCGTGTCAGCCGCCCTTCCACCCGGACCTCAATTTCATCTTGAAGCCCCAGGCAGCCCTGGTCACAGGCGATCACGGCCTCGGTTGTGGACGAGAACCGGCCCGGAGGC
>JAKPRU010000715.1 GCA_029557025.1 Candidatus Omnitrophota bacterium
GTTCTGCCTCCTTGAGAATCACCAGCATAAAGCTGCTCAAAATCACATCGAATTCCTCCCTGAACGGCATGGCTCGACAGTCTCCCAATACATAGTACACATTGTCCAGATGGCGACCTTTCCGCTGCGCGCGATGTAACATCCCTATGGAGTGGTCGATTCCCACCACGTGCGCCGCACGCTGTGCGGCAATATGGGCCACCAGCCCGGTTCCGCACCCCAAATCCAAAACCGAATCTTCCTCCTCCACCACGGCATCGACCAATTGATGGGCCGATTGCACATACCCAAACACCTGGACAAGGTAAATCCAGTCATAGAACCGACTGATGATATTGTAGAACATTCTGGAACGACGATTGTGTTTGGATACCACCGATCTCCCGGCGAACTTCATCACAAGCCGACCCCACAAATTTAACCTGCGGATCGGCTGAAAAGCGTGTGGAACTGTTCTCATGATCTTACCATGCCTAAATGCCCCTAGGCTACTGATGGATTTGACCGTTTCAGAAACATACTACGGCCCTATAGTATACGAATCTAACATATCTCACTTCTGATATGAAGCGGGAAAACGCAAAAAAATCCTTCACAGAATGGATTGAACTGATTGATCGCGCGATCATTCTGCTGTAACTCGGCGAAAAAACGGCGAATCAACTCTCCACCTGTTCCCTGGCTTTCTCAGCCTGAGCGATGATCTTCTCCGCCAATTCAGCCGGAACCTGCTCATAATGTGAAAATTCCATGATGTAAGTTCCACGTCCACGGGTGATTGAACGCAGGTCGATGGGATAGCTGTACATCTCCGCCAAGGGAACTTGGGCACGAATTGTCTGTTTCCCATGGACACTTTCCATGCCCATAACACGACCCCGCCGCCCGTTCAAATCCCCCATCACGTCTCCCATCATGGTTTCGGGGACAAAAACCGTCACATTCATGATCGGTTCCAACAATACCGGTTTGCATTTTTCGCGAGCCACCTGTTGAAAGGCCATCGACCCGGCGATCTTAAACGCCATGTCGGACGAATCCACATCATGATACTTGCCGTCAAACAGTTCCACGTGAACGTCTACAAACGGGAACCCGGCGACAACGCCTCTTTCCATGGCTTCCCGGATTCCTTTTTCGACCGAAGGGATGAACTTCCCGGGAATCGCGCCGCCGAAAATACTGTCCTGAAATTCGAATTGCTTACCGCGCTCCAGGGGGGTAAGCCGTATATGTACCTCTCCGAATTGGCCGCGCCCACCGCTCTGTTTCTTATGGCGGTATGAGCCTTCTCCCGGGACCGTAATGGTCTCGCGATAGGCCACTTTCGGCTCCTTGAGAAGAACATCCAGGTTGGCGATCTTTCGGACCCGCTGGGCAACCAGGTTGAGTTGAAGATCTCCCATCCCGGAAAGAATGCTCTCACGGGTCTCATGGTTGCGTTCGAAAGCGAGTGTGGGATCGCCTGCGATCACTTTCGGGATAGTGGCGGCAATTTTGTCCTCCTCTACCTTGGAATGACCTTTGACCGCGAGATGGAAACTGCGGGGCGGGTATTCCGTGGGCGGAATCAACCACTCGCCCGGCTCGCTCGATACGGTGTCGCCGGTTTCAAAAATGTCCACTTTGGTGAGAGCCACAATGTCTCCGACCCGGGCGTGGGCGATATTGTTGTGATTCTTTCCGTTGACATTGAGCAGATGGGAGATTCGCTCATGCTTTCCTTCTTTGCTGAGGTCATACAGTTCCGTATCCGAGGAAAGTGTGCCGCTGAATACCTTGAGAAAACACATCTTGCCCACGAATGGATCAATCAGGCTGCGGAAAACCAGTCCGATTCCCGGCCCCTCCGTGGAAATTTGCAGGGGCTTGGTCTGGTCGCCTTTGACAAGGGTGATTTCACCTCTCTGGAGAGGATTCGGCAGAAAGTTAGCCAGTCCTTCCAGGAGACAGGCA
>JAKPRU010000740.1 GCA_029557025.1 Candidatus Omnitrophota bacterium
ATTTCCATGACCTGGAAGGCTCCGAGAGGATCTTCCACTACCATGCCCACACGCACAATCTTTTGTTCCAGGGTGTAACTCATCAAGATCGCCGAGGACCCCAGGATGTTCAGGATTTTGTAGTTCTCCGCCAAGGGCAGAGGAGAAGGCACGGGGGTCGGTTCGGGCGGTCGAGTTGGAGTCGGAACCGGCGTGGAGATCGGATCGAACACCTTCGTATCGCGGAAAACAGAGATAACCGCAAGGCGGTCTTTCTCTTTGTCTACTCCCGGAACATCGACAGTTGATTCTGAAACGGCGGGACTTGGCTCAACCGACTCGCTAACAGGACGGGGGGGACGAGCGGTATCGGGGCGAATCCGTTCGCGGATTTCCAGCCCCATGTACAGCGCGGACAGGATCACGACAGGCGCCAAGATCAAATACCAGAGGGTCATTCCTTTCTTGCTGGGCATTATTCTTTGGACCTCCTGCTTCGCGACTTGATTGCCTGGATATCTTGCAGTTCCGACGTGGAATACTCCACAAGCCGGGCGACACGCATATTCATGGAGAGCAAACCTCCCCCGCGTCCGAACCGTCCCCGGCCTCCCGTATCGGCGTTGATCGTCAGCTGTTCCACGTCCATTACATTCGATTCGTTTTCGAGGTTGTATAAGAACGTTCCAAGCTGCTCCGGTGTTCCCTGCACATCATTTACCTCGACGAGCAGTACCTTGAAATCATCCTCAAGACGAGGTCTTTCCTGCTGACCGAATTCCCGAACGCTCAGTCCTGCGCCTTGCAGGAGGTTCTGGAGTTCGGTTCGAAAATCCGCCACTTGTCCCGCTTCGCTTTTATCGATGGTCAACTGCGACTGCGTCTTTTTGTAATCCCCCTCGATACTCGCTTTTTTCAACCGGTCTTTCTGAAGGCGGGTCAGCTTTGTACGCTGTTGTTGGATTTCTTCATCGATGCCGACCCAGAGTTGGTACAGCTGCTGTCCGACAAACCACCCGCCTGCACCGAGGATGCAAAGCCACACTGTCATGAGCAGTAATCGTTCTCTTGGGCTGCGAACCATGGGCCGGTCTCCTATCGTCCCGAGCGAGAGCGTGCTGATATCGTAGGACGAGCCTTTTCACGCTCCGTCTCGTATTCTTTGTATTCGAGCTCGCACTCAAACGTAAAATCCCTCGCTTTCAAGCCATCGATCCCCGTATCCCGCTCGGTGTGTTTCCCCGGAGAAACACTCCGGAAGATTTTGTTGGGTTCGGCGGCCAACTGGAGCAGGATATCTCCCACGCGAGTTACGTCATCCGACGTACGGACCAGCCCCTCCAGGGTCAGCGTATCTCGCTTCTTAAAGATGATTCGATTGAGAGAAACGTTGTGTGGCGGCTCGTCCGGGAGCGCCTGCAAGACTGTTGTAAGCACCCTCAGGCAAGAATGATCCCGGTCCAGATAGCTGTCAACAATATCCACTTTCGCTTGCATGAAGCGCAGATCCTTTGTCTCCGGTTCGATGGCCTTGACCTGTTCTCGAAGTTCCTTCAGTTGGGTGTATTTCTCTTCCCATTTCAGATACAGACCGACACCACAGAAAAGAACAGCCAATAATCCCAGAAGCAATGCGCTTTGGAAGAACGCCCGTTGCTCCTTGCGCTCCTGCTCGGCGATGATGTCGCGAGGGAGAAGGTTGACCGCCTCCCCGTTCTTTCGAAGAGCGCGAAGAGCCAGCCCGATCGCGACCGCCAATTCCGGTCCCTGGTAGGATGAATCGGAGGGTATCTCCCCATCCAGCGGCACTTCCGCAACCGCTTTCGTTTGAAGACGCAGCGCCAGACTATCGGAGGGGCCCGAGGGGAGGTAGGGTCCCCCGCCGCACAGGATGATCCGGTCCACGCGATTGCCGGGATGTTCGCACACAAACGCGCTGACCGACCGCATGAGATCCACATAGAGGTCCCCGATCCATTGCTCCACTTTTGCGCGGTCCTTGGGCGGAAGCGTTCCAATGGCCGTCAGCCGCGTTCGAAGATCGCTCCAGGTTTTCGCTCCTGGAAATCCTTCCAGAAGTCTGGATTCGGAGACAGACAGGCTGCGGGAAAAGAGAACGCGGTTGTTTGAAACAATGCCCAGGCGGGTGCTTTCTCGTCCGAAGTCAATAATGGCCTTTGTTTCGTCCGTTTTCCCATTTGTCATATAGGCGTAACAGGCTCCCAGGATATCCACATCGACCGCTTCGGGATTCACCCCGGCTTCGTGGCAAATATCCAGGAGCGGCTCAATCTCCGCGCGGGGAGCGCTTATCATCATAATTCGGCTTTCATGTTCGCCAAGTTTTTCCAGGACCTCAAAGTCGATTTCGACGTTGTCCACGGGAAAGGGGATATGGCGCTCCGCGTCCAGAAAGAGCATTTCCTTGAGCTCGTCGCGATGACTGGAAGGCAGGGTGATGTACCGGATGGTGGTGGAATCCCTCGGCAAGGCCAAGACAATACGCCCTGTAAGACGTCCGTGACTATGAATGGCGGCTTTCAGCGCCTTAACCTGCGCCTGGTACAGGGCCTCTTTCTCACCGGCTGCCGCGGCAAGGTCAAGGGGCTGGACGGTTGCCCGCTGTACCACGGCTGTCCCGGCTTCATCCATGGCCACCGTGGCGATTTTCACAGAGTAATGGCCGATATCGATTGCCGTGGCGAATCGTTTTCTCCGACCGAGTTTTTTCTTCTGCGGCGCAGCACGCCGAGTACCCTTTCGAGGAGCCGCTTTTGCTCCTGCCGGGCGGCGAGCGGTCGTGGTTCTCAGTCCCGTCGGCCTTCTTGTCCCTGTTGCAGCTCTTGCCATTCTATCAAGTCCTGTTGTGTCGCCACTAAGATGTTTTTCCTCTTTCCCACAGGCTGGAAGCCTGTGCCACCCCCTTCCCTTCCCTCCCTGGGTTCCTCACCCTTCTCCCTGTTAAAGCCTTCTGAATCGCCGATGACTGCGCTCTGCGCGCCTCCGGGAAGCGCGATCCACCGATTGTGAAAACTGGTCCCCTGCATTGTAGATCGGCTCGAAAACCAGCACATTCATTTGGACCTGCTCCAGGTCTTCCACAAGATTCGTATCAACTCCAAACAGCGGCAGGCGCTCCTCGTTCAGCCATTGTCGGGTTACAATCGCACGATATCCCTTCTGCACATCCTGATACTCCCCCAGAACGGTTACTTCAAACGCATCCGAACGTAGCGTCGCCACATCCGATTGCTGGAGTTTCTGGATCAACTCCGGTGTCACCCCGTCGATCTTATCAAAGTGAATATCGTCCTCGTCGTTATTGTCCCAGGAACGAAATGGTTGATCGTCATCCGTATAAGGGATCCGGTCATGCCCATCGCGAAACTTGATGATGTTTTGGGCCATTTTTTCTGCCTCATCCGCGACAAGGGGATACAGGATTGCATACAAGACCTCGAACGGAGCCGTGTTCAGATTGACCGCTCCGGAGTAAACCGTGACATAGTCTCTCAGCCCCTTCTGGAGAAAAGCGTCCCCGTTGTCGAGGGGGGGCGACCTGTCGCCGTCGCGCTCGTTCGGGTCCAGTTTCCCATTGTCGTTAGCGTCTTCACCGAAATAAACCACCGGAGTGATCCCGCGTACCATCAGGAGCTCGTCCGTTGAACTGAAAGGCGCATTCTTGCAAAGATACTCCGGGCCGAAGCGCTCCAGATCACGTGTACTCTGACGCGGGTTGTAAAAGGCAGCCTCTGTGCTGGTATCCCGGATGCCGTGTTCGCCGTTTTCTGTGGGGACATCATCCGCATCCCGCCAGTCCTGGATAGCCCCGGCCATCACCAGCGCCTCTTTTTCTTCCCATCCCAACGCCATCAGGAGACGTTGAAACGATTCCGGTGCAACCTTCCCGTTCAACGGCAGTTTTCCAGCTTCATCCCTCACGGTTACTCGATAATAGCCCCCGCCGAATTCCTTGTCCGTGTACAAATCCTCCCGACGTTCTCCTCCGTGCGCCCAGCATTCATTCCCGGCATCGTACATATACCGGTCCTTGGGATCGAATCGGAAAATGGTTCCCCGTTCGATACTGTCGGCATGATCTTTGTAAAGGTCTTCCCGAATCAGGATCATCGCCTGCCGCAATCCTGCCCGGGCAATCATATCCGCTTTGAAATTATCCGCCTGAAACCCGGCCATTTTTGCGGAGAGCCGCGTTTCATGCGTGAAAGTTAATGCCATCGTGGTCAGCACAACAATG
>JAKPRU010000778.1 GCA_029557025.1 Candidatus Omnitrophota bacterium
ACCGCCTGCAGCGCTGAGGAGGCGTTGAAAATCGTGGAAAGCGGCTGTCTGCCTCGCATCTGCATTATGGACATGCGACTTCCCGGCATGGACGGCCGCGACGCGATTCTTGCGCTTCACCAGACATATCCCGGAATGAAGTTTCTGATTCATACCGGCTCCTTAAGTTACGGGCTCACGGATGACTTGCGCGCGATTGGCCTTACTGAAGCCTCAATGTTCCATAAACCTCTCTGCGACATGGGGGTGCTCGCCGATGCGTTGCTCCGGTTGTTGAGCACCAAGGAATCATAAGATGCGAACCCCTCCCCTCATTCTCACCATTGAAGACGTGGAGTCCGTCCGCCGAAGTATCGCATCCTACCTGACGGATAGCGGTTATGATGTTATCGAGGCAGACAATGGAAGAGCCGGGTTGCAGCGCATCCTGATGGACAAACCGGATGTTGTCCTTTGTGACCTGCGTATGCCTGAACTTGACGGACTTTTCGTCATGGCGGAGATTTCCAAATTTCTGCCCGATACACCGGTCATCGTGGTCTCAGGGACGGGGTATGTGCAGGATGCAGTCCATTCACTCCACCTGGGCGCCTGGGATTACATCATGAAGCCCATTCAGGACATGGCCGTCCTGGAAGACTCCATCCGAAAAGCACTGGAACGTGCCCGGCTTATCGCACAGAACCGGGAATACCGAGAACATCTTCTCGAGAAGAACCAGGAACTTGCACTGAGTCTGGAAAAGCTGGAGGAGGCCAAGAACGCCGCGGACGCCGCCAATCGGGCAAAAGGGACCTTTCTCGCCAACATGTCCCACGAGATCCGCACGCCGATGAATGCGATCATCGGTATGGCCGACTTGTTGGCGGACACCCCACTTAATGAAGAACAACGAGATTTCCTTGACACCATTCGAACTTCAAGCGAAGCCCTCCTGGATATCCTCAACGACATCCTTGATTTTTCCAAGATTGAATCTGGAAAAATGGACCTGGAACCCGTTCCCTTTGACCTGCGCAAGCATGTCGAGCGTATAGTGGATACGATTGCCCAACAGGCCGATGCCAAGAATATAGAACTCGGCCTCTTGATAGATCCGGAAACGCCTCCGTGGGTAATCGGGGATCCAGGACGCATACGGCAGATTCTGCTTAACCTGGCTCACAACGCGGTAAAATTCACCAGCGAGGGTGAAGTCGTTGTGCATGTCTTCCCGGAACCGCCCGGAGAGGAACAAACCAAGGGCAATATCCGTTTTGAGGTTTCGGATACGGGCATAGGCATTCCCAGGGACA
>JAKPRU010000789.1 GCA_029557025.1 Candidatus Omnitrophota bacterium
GCCGGGAACGGATATCCGCATCGAGATCAACGGCGAAAACGGTACGGCCATCATGATCGGCGAACGTATGCACACGTGGATATTCCGCGACAAACAACCGGAAGACGAGGAAATCCGCACGTATGGCTGCGAGTCCGTTCAGACCGCCGCCACCGGACCGGCCGACTTCGCGTTCTTCGATCACAAGGTTGTGATCGAGGACATGGCCGATGCCGTCCGCGAACACCGGGACCCCTGCATCCCGGCGATCTCTGTGCGGCCATCGCTGGAAATTGTGCTGGCGATGTACAAATCCGCCCGGCTCGGCAATTGGGTCCCGATTCCTTTGGAAAGTGAGGAAGGGACTCTATAATCTGAAATTCATGCAAAACGCAAATTGATCTTCGAGGAATCACACAATGAGCGAACCATACAGTAAACGTCAAATCTCCCGAATCTGCGTTCACGAAGGGGAAGAACGATATAACCCTTATGACGCCATCACGACACCGATTGTCCAGACCTCCACATTCATTTTCAAAAATACGGACACCATCGAGGGATATACCTGCCGTGGAGAAGCACATTATGAATATACCCGGTACGGCAACCCGACTCAGACCGCCGCGCAGAAAAAACTGGCCGCGTTAGAGGACGCCGAATCGGCGTTGCTGTTCTCCTCCGGCATGAGTGCCGTTACCACAACTTTGCTTTGCCTGCTGCAATCCGGCGACCACATTATTATCACGGATGATGCCTATAAAAAATCTCTGGAGTTCTGTAAGTATGTGTTGCCGCGATACGGGATTCAGTTCGATATTGTCTCCGTGCACGACTATGAAGCCATGGAGAAAGCGATTCGCCCGAACACGCGGATCTTTTTTTCGGAGTCGCCAACCAACCCATATCTGAACATCATGGACCTTCAGCGCATCGCCGCAATGTTGAAGGACACACAAGTTCTGCTCCTGTGCGACAGTACATTCGCCACGCCATACAACATGCAACCCCTGAAGTTCGGTGTGGACCTGGTAATCCACAGCTGTACGAAATACTTGGGTGGACATAACGATCTCATGGCGGGAGTTGTTATGGGTAGCGAGAAGTTGATTGAGGAAATCCTGAAGTTTCACAAGATCCTGGGCGGGGTTGTGGACCCGCTTGTGGGATACCTCCTGATTCGCGGGTTGAAAACATTTGATTTGCGAATGCAACGACTGAACGAAAACGGAATGCGGGTCGCGCAGTTTCTGGAAAATCATCCGCGAGTACAGAAAATCTACTACCCGGGGTTGCCCTCGCACCCACACTATGAAATCGCAAAACGTTATATGACCGGTTTCGGTGCCGTCGTTTCTTTTGAAATGGATGCCGACCTGGAGGGAACAAAACGCTTCTTAGATCAGCTAAAACTGTTCCGAATCGGACCAAGCTTCGGGGGCGCGGAGTCCCTGATTACTCACCCGGCCAGTGTATCCTATTACGATTGCACACGGGATGAACGAATTGCCCTCGGAATCAAAGACAATTTGATCCGTCTCGCTGCCGGTATTGAGGAGGCTGAGGCTATCATCGAGGACCTCGAACAGGCGTTCGCGGCGAGTGCGTAATCGCCCTCGTCTATGAACCCCATTTATGCCTTGGAGCGCGGCAGCGCAGCGGCCGCCTTTGGCCCCCTACTTTCGGGAAAGGGTCCGGATGAGGGAAGAGGAGCCTCTTTGAAAATCCGATTTCTACATCTTTAATGAACTAAACCATCGTTCGGACAAGGTTCCCCGTTCAGCAGATGTGGTATCGTGGTAAACTGCCGATGAAGGAAGCTGGGGGTGGGACTTGTCCCTGAGAACCGGAAGAAGAGTCCGGTAACCCTTTGAACCTGATCCGGGTCATACCGGCGTAGGGAATGCCGTTCAAGATCGAATCGACTCGCGAGTTGAACCGCTTTCCCTGGAAGTAAGCGGTTTTTTTATTTGAAAGGCGATATAATGACAGGTATGAGCACCGATCCGATAAAAGAGGCGAAGACCCAGATTGCCCAAGCCCGTCAGAACCGGGTCACCCCGGAGATGCACCAGGTTGCGGCGGATGAACACCTGGACCCCGAAGAAATCCGCGCTGAGGTTGCCCGTGGGCGTATGGTTATCCCTGCTAATCCGCGACATACAAATCTGCACCCGATCGGAATTGGAATCGCGGCACGGTGCAAAATCAATGCGAACATCGGTAATTCCCCAACCACGTCAAGCCTCAAGGAAGAGCTCGACAAACTCCACATCGCCCTGAAATACGGCGCGGACAGCGTCATGGACCTCTCCACCGGCGGCGAAATCAACCGAATTCGCGATGAGATCATTCGGCATAGCCCGGCTCCGGTCGGCACGGTTCCCCTGTATCAAATGATGTCCCTGGTCGAGGAGCCGCAGGATCTGACCCCGGAGATCATTCTGGACGTTATCCGTATGCAGGCTGAGCAGGGGGTGGATTTTATGACGCTCCACGCAGGATTGTTGCATCGCCATTTGCCGCTGGCGGAACGTCGATTGACCGGCATTGTGAGCCGTGGGGGCGCGATTGTCGCGTGTTGGATGAGTTTCCATCAGCGCGAGAATCCCCTGTATACGCTGTTTGATGAAATCCTGGAGATCTGTAGGAAGCATGATGTAACGCTCAGCCTCGGGGATGGCCTTCGTCCCGGTTGCCTGGCGGATGCGAGCGATGAGGCGCAATTCGCGGAACTGGATGTTTTGGGAGAACTAACCGAGCGTGCTTGGGCGGCAGGAGTTCAGGCGATGATCGAGGGACCGGGGCATGTGCCGCTCGATCAGATCGCCATGAACGTCGAGCGGGAACGGCAAGTATGCAAGGAAGCACCGTTCTATGTTTTAGGCCCACTGGTGACCGATATTGCGCCGGGGTATGACCATATCACCTCGGCGATTGGGGCAGCTGTTGCGGCGTATCACGGCGCGGCAATGCTCTGCTATGTTACTCCCAAAGAGCATTTGGGTTTACCGAACCTGGAGGATGTCAGGCAGGGTGTGATCGCCTATAAGATCGCCGCCCATGCTGCCGATGTTGCGAGAAAGCGTCCCGGTGCGCGTGACCGCGATGATGAAATCTCCCGTGCCCGTTTCGCCTTTCAATGGAATCGGCAATTTGAACTCTCGGTGGACCCCGAATTGGCGCAGATTATGCACGATGAATCTCTACCGGGACAGGAATACAAGACAGCCGATTACTGCTCCATGTGCGGGGCGCGATTCTGCGCCATGAAACGCACAAAAACAGCCAATTCCCGGAAATGAGATACTTGCCGGACATGAATGTCCGGGCTATTGTCGTGCCGACCAAAGGGCGCTCCAAAGCCCGGCATTTCAATGCCGGGTAAATCCCAAATCCTCAACAATCCTCCTCAGTCTGTGTGCATGTGTATGCCCCCTGAGAACTGCCCGTTGGCCGCACCGCGCAATCCCTCTCCGTCGTTCCGGGTGGGCTAAATAGAATTGAACTTTCTCTTTCAGCTCCTGGGGTGTCCGAAAGACATCCAGGTCTTCCCCGATCCGAAAAACGCCTTCGAACGCCGGAGTGTATTCCGACAGAAGAAATCCCCCACATGCCATGACATCATATACCCGTAAAATGAGGGAACGTTCGCATTGCAAATGAAAGAGGTTGATATTGATCGCGCTGGATGAGTAGACTCCCGCCGTTTCCATCGGATACACTGTTCCTCGACCGGCATAATGAGCGGCAAGCGCACCGACGCGCGTAGAGTCTGCCCAACCGGAGTCGCCGAAAATGGCAAAGGGTGATCCGACAAGTGCGTTCAGGTACCAAAGGTGTCTTCGGATGGTGGCGGCCTCTTCGATCATTTTCAGCAGAAGCCCGGGGCTGCCGATCCGGGAAATATCCACCCTGTTAGGGATTTCCGTTTTCAACCACGCGGCTCCCCACTCCAGAGTTCCTTCTATTAGTTGAGCAAAGACCGGGCTGATCCCCGGACACATACGTTCCATCTGGTCGAAATAACGTTCCACACCACGATTGAATCCGGATGAGCCGACAAATGTGACGGCATACCTGGGCAAATCTGTCGGAGTGGAAGGCAAGCGAAGAGCCGCCGCGGACGGCAACATACGGCGGCCCTTGTATCCCATCGCTTCCAGGCATTTGCCGTGGCCGGGATCGAACACATAGACACGGTCAAGAAGGCTCCAGGTTTCCGGCTTCGGGTCATACCAGTCCGGGTCTTCCAGAAAATACAGCGCCTGCGGGATACTGGATTCCGCCACAGCCTTCTCCGCAGCCGGCGGGAGCGCTCCTCGATTCAAACCCAATAGGAATCCCGGCCTCGTTCCTTCCAGGAAGTGAGCCCATTCCGGCGGAGAGCAGAGGAATCGGAATCGGGCATCGCTCGATGATCGCGCTGTAGATTTGAAATCCAGTGATCCCGCACTTTCCAGTATGGCCGGAAAAAACATCGCTGTCGTCGGGGGACCGTGCATCCAGATGTCAACAGCGCGGGAATCCATCGGTATGCGCGGCTCGGATTCCCATGCCCGCTGGCATGTCTCCCGGGTCAAATCCTCGAACTCCGTGAGGAGTTCCTCGCTCGGTTCAATTCCCATGATCCATTTCCAGGGTGCATGAAAAAAACCCGCGGCGCTGCGGATCAACGAAAGAAAGCGGTTCCGGCATTCGGGGCCGAGGATCAACAGGCATTGCTGCGAAGAGAGGATTTGCCTCCAATCGATGACTTCCAGGCTTAACGCGAATAACTCCTCGTCCGGCTCCAGGACAATCAGCCGGGAAAACGGTTGTTTAGCGGCTAAGGCCGGCACATATCCAAGTCCAGATCGCCAAATCGCCACCGGTGTACTTTCACCCGATGCGATTCTGTTCAAGGAGTCTTGTGCCCGGAGAGAGGGCATACCGGGACCGTGAACCCATTTCCCCTCACACGAGCCTGAAGTGCGACATAGGTACTCCGATCCAAGCGGCAAAAGCCGAAACCGTGGCTTCTGCCTTCCCGACCGAAGATTGTCCAGGATACGTCGGACACGTCGTTCCTCCGAAGGGTAAAAATGTCCCAGGCAGGACAGGTTATTCCCGAATGGAGAAGGGGCTTTTTCAGACAACTTCTCGGACTCCGAATTGTTTGTGCGGATGAGACACTATAGAACTTCAGGAAGGAGGACTCTACTGAGGGACAAAAAGATACTCCCAACCGGCAAG
This sequence comes from Candidatus Omnitrophota bacterium, assembly GCA_029557025.1. GTDB lineage: Bacteria > Hinthialibacterota > Hinthialibacteria > Hinthialibacterales > JAKPRU01 > JAKPRU01. The sequence goes on from JAKPRU010000789.1 coordinate 5,215, forward strand.
GGTTGTTGAGAGGAAGATCGCGGGCAATTTGGAGCACAGAGCCGACCGGCTGCGGAGCCAGTCGCTCTGCGCTTCATTCTACGGAAACTCAGCCGGCATACGAATTCTCAATTTACTCATCGGGTTCATGCTTCCTGATCCAATACTTTTCCGAGAAAAGAATGGAGGTTTTCCAGCATATTCACCAGTTGTTCAGGTGGCACTTCCCGAATCACCTCGTTGGTCTCATTGTCAATTACGGAGACGATGGGTCTTTGCATATGATTCAACTGAATCCTGACTCGTTTGCTCACGATATCCGTTTGGGGAGCCTCTGGTTCCTGCCGGAGAGCTGAGGAAGCCCGGATGCTCCGGTCGGAAGAGCCAAAACGAGGTGGCGTTGATTTAAGATACTCGTATTCCCCGGATTGCGCTTGCCCGGTTTTTTGCACGAAGAAGTCTTCTTCCGATAGAGCGATCGGAGAAGGGATGGATTGAACGGCTTGAATCTGCATCGGAATGTCCTCCTTAATAGAGGCTTCAGCGGGGGAGGGATCAGGCTGCGAGTCGAGCCTGATCCCTACCCACGCCCCCTATTTTTCGCCGGTTAGCCGAGCAGGGAGAGGAAGCTCTGCTGAATGTAATTGGCTTGCGCCAACACAGAGGTTCCAGCCTGCAGGAGAACCTGGTTCTTCGTGAATTCCGTGCTTTCTCGGGCAATATCAGTGTCCTTGAGTCTTGAGTACGATGCCGTCAAGTTCTCAGAGGTCACCGACAGATTGGAGACTGTGGCTTCCAGGCGGTTGGTCGCTGCGCCGAGCAGGGACCGGGTCTTGTTGACCTGATCCAAGGCCTCGTCGATGATCCGCAGCCCTTCGTCCACACCCTCTATTGTGGTGATATCGATGTCTTCCACGGTTCGGCCGGACCCGCGTCCGAATCCGAGGTTGTCGGCACGCAGATCGCCGATCGCATTGCGGAACCGCTGCCCTGCATACGCGCCGATGTGGTAGTTCATCGACTTGTTGACCGTCGAAATGATGATCGTGGTTCCGGAATCGGCGAGGCCAGTGGAGGACTTGGTTACATCCAGAATGGCGTCAAAGTCCACGGTAACGAACTTCGCCTGGCCGGTGGTTTGTGCCCCGCTGATGAAGACTACATCCTGGTCACCGTTCTGGAATGTCACGGCGGCTCCACCATTGAGCCGTCCCACGAATTCCTTCGCCTGGGTTTCCAGGACGTCGTTTCCGATGGTCAATCCGCTGCCTACACGCAGGGTGACCTGCGGAGTCGGGACACCGTCCACGGTCGATTGTGGCCCGTACAGAGTGACCACCTGCCCGGCCTCGACTCGGACCGCGTCCCCGCCATTGATACTGAGTGTGGCGGATTCCGCAAAGCCTTCCAATTTCAGCTCCGCATCATCCTGTAGGGTGACGTGGTTTGTAACGTCTTGGAAGAAGGTCAGAGTGAACGTAGACTGCGATCCGGTAATACCGATATCGTCGGTCAGACGGAAGGTCGCGCTGTTCGTATAAGTGAACTGCGACAGGCTGAAACGGGACACATCACCATCGGCGATGTTCAGGGTTCCGGTGAACGCCGTATAGGACCGGGTTCGATAGTTGATCTCTTCGATCAGCCCGGAGATCGACTGGAACCGGAAGTCGTTGTAGGCCGTGTCCGTGGAGGCAGTCAGCGTCGTATCGAGCGTATAGGTGGCGGAGAACGTGGTTCCGTCAATCTCCGTTCCGGTGAGTGTGATCGTACTGTTGTTGAACAGTGTCACACCGCCCGTGTACACGCCCTCAACAAACGTTCCGTTGATAACAGCGGCTGTGTTGACTGCGCCCAGAGACGCGGTTCGTTTCATCAGTGCGCCGTT
>JAKPRU010000790.1 GCA_029557025.1 Candidatus Omnitrophota bacterium
TTTTCACCGCTCTCGTCCTCGCGTTGCTGATCAAACGGTTTATCGTCGATGCCTACCAGATTCCCTCCCCCTCCATGTGCGATACTCTCCAAGAAGGGGACCGTATCTTTGTGGCGAAATTCATCTATTGGTTCTCCGATATCCAGGTCGGCGATATTGTCGTATTCCGAACACCCGATTGCATCTTCACTCCCGATAAACCGTATTACATCAAGCGGGTGGTTGCGCTGCCGAACGACCATCTCGCCATTCAGGATCACCGCATCATCCTGAATGGAAAAATCCTCGATAAACCGGAGTTTTTCACCCGGAACCGATACTATGAATGGCTGAGTAATGGCAAGCGATTCGAACCCGTCACCGTTCCGCCGGGTGAGATTTATGTCTTCGGAGACAACAGCGGAAACAGCTATGACAGTCGCTATTGGGGCGGAGTCCCCATCAAGAACGTAATGGGCAAAGCCTTCTTCCGGTACTGGCCCCTCAACCGGGTCGGTCTTATTCGGGGCGTTCCGCCGCTCAAGGCATTCCTCTCTGCGCCGTTGGAGAATCTCGCGCCGGTTTCCCTGAACGGGCTGTCCATATCATCACCCCCTGCGGGATGACATTCCCTTATCAACGGGTTCCATGGAAAGTTTTTATGCGATCGGAGATCATACGGCATCAACCGATTTACTGAAGCGTACACAAGGAGATCCCCATGTCTGAGAAATCCACACGAAGAGAGTTCTTACAGAAAACCGCCGGCGCTGCCGCCGCAATCAGCCTGGCCTCATCGCAAGTGATCGGCGCAAACGAGCGCATTCGGATCGGCGGAATCGGCGTCGGAGACCGCGGAACCGACCGCCTCGAAAAAGTCAAAGATATTGGCGCGGACATCGTCGCCCTCGCGGATGTCAACAGCGCGATGCTGGACCGTTGCATGAATCGCCTTGAACTCAAACCCAAAACGTATGTGGATTACCACGACCTGCTCGCTCGCGACGATATCGACGCCGTCATCATCGCGGCTCCGGACCACTGGCACCATGACATACTGATCGACTCCATCAAATCTGGCAAAGATGCCTATATCGAAAAACCCCTCACTCGCACCATCGAGGAAGGCCAAGACATTGTTAAACAGGTCAAGGCAAGCGACCGGATTGTTCAGGTGGGGAATCAGCGGCGAAGCGGTACCCACTGGGCACATGCCCGGGAACTGGTTGAGGCAGGAAAAGTCGGCGAAATCAAGTTCGTCCGAACCTGGGACTGCCGCTACCGTCTCGTCGATCCTTACCAG
>JAKPRU010000801.1 GCA_029557025.1 Candidatus Omnitrophota bacterium
CCGGCATTTCCCAACCGGCAAAATCCACCATTCGCCCGCCGCACTCGCGGTGAAGGTCGGAAAGGCATGTTTGCAGAGGGGAGGCGGGATTCATAGCGGGACCTCGCGGCGTTGACAGGGTGGACAGAGTGGACATTGAATTTGCGGATACGAATCTCCCTGATGAATGCTCGAATTTCACCATAACGCTTTTGCGGATCAGGTCAATGTTCAGTCGGTTTTGCGGGTTCTCAGAAAGATTTCGACGATCAGGAAACCGCCGAGAAGAGTCAGCATCAGCCCGATCCACAAACCTGTGGGAGTGTACTGGTACACCACGGTGTGACGCCCGGATGGGACGACCATGCCGCGCAGACCGCCATCGGCGGGAAATGTGGTCACCGGCTTCCCATCCACCTTGGCTTTCCAGCATGGCAGGTCCGCCTCGGCGGCGATCAGAATCCCTTTGGCGGGCATCCCGACCTGAAGTCTTACCTCGTGCCTCGGATCGTATTGCAGGATTTTGATTTCCGTATTGGGGGAACCTTTCGGCACGTTTATTCCTTTCAGCAGAGGTTCCAGGATCTTCCGGTATCTTTCCGAGATCACAGTCACCCGTTCCGGGTCAGACGATTCGATTGCTTCATACAGGCCTTCCCGTGTGGCCCATTTTGTTTGATAGACAACCCGATAGCGAGGCAGCGCACCCAGGTTTTCCTGAATGACAGCATCTCTTTTCTGGTGAACGATCGGCCCGAAAGCATCATCCGTCACTTTGCCGACCACCCATCTGACATTAAGCAAATCCAACAGCCGATCCTGAGAGAGATGCTGAGACAGGCGGGCGATGGATGCGGGCCTGCGTACACCGTAACCGTCGAAAGTTTCCAGGGGTCGAAAGAAACCGAGGTTTTCGAACGCCTGCTTGTTCAAACATACGCGGAACGGGGGCTGTTGTTTTTCGAACCAACTGAGAACGGCGGGCTGGTTGTTTAAAACATTTTCCTGTTCACCGGCCGTATCAAAGGCGAGATAATCACCGGAGAGGTCCAGGACAGCGACCGTCGCGATGAGGAGGATGAAAGACCTTCGTCGAATCGTCCGCCGGTACCATAAAAACAGGATCACGAGATTCAATCCCAGGATGAAGGCGATTGCCGCAAGGTGATCCACTTCATCCAGGATGGAAGGATCCGAACCCGGTCCGCCTCGGACCACAAACACAGCAATGCCGGCCAGGCACACGATCCCGAAAAGAACCGATGCGGCGGCCAGCGCCCGTTTTGTCATGGCGCGACCCTCCCGGCTCAAGTCTGAAAGGCGCTCCAATCCATAAGCGGCCAGGAGCGATGCGGTAAGGGTCCATGCCCAGCCGAAATGCGCCGGTGTATGAATCCACCGGATCGGCGGGATGAAAGCATATATGGCGCGCCACAGTCCGCTTGCGCCGCCCAGCATCAACAAGACGGAGATCACGAGCAACCATCGCAATCCCGCCATGGTTCCGCGAAGGCGGAGCAGGCAGGCCAGGCCGAGGAGAACCGGAGTGAAAGCGCCAAGATAGATGCAGAACTCGCGGTAATCCCGCACGACGAGCGACGGCAGCGAAGGCACGAACGCGGTTGCGAGCAAACGGACCGGAAGCGAACCACCTGCCACATAGGCGAACCTCGGAATGTGTCGGTCGGCATTGTCGAGGTACTCGATATGAGGCACGACGGCAATTCCGGCCAGCAGGCTACCCAGCACGGCGATCAAACAAAACACGATGACGGCATTGCGGAGATCCTCAGGCTCTCTACAGAAGATCATCCACGCAACCGCGAGAAATCCTGCCAGGAGAGCAATTTCCAGGTCGCCCGCAAATAGAATCAGCGCAAACAAGACACAAGCCCAGACAAGGTTACGGCTCCAGAGAACGCCGTGTTGCAGAATGATATCCCAATAGTAGAGCAGGAGTGGCAGCCAGGCGAATGCACAGATCGCCGGAGAATGAACTTTGTGTCCCGACAGGAATCCCGAGAGAAGCACCAGAATCCCGGCAAACAACGCGCCGCCACGCCGGATCCCAAGCCGTCGCGCAAGCAGCGCCGTTCCCCATCCGGCCACACTGAGATGCAGGAGTGTCTGCGCGGCAAACGCGCGGAACGGCATCCGGCCGCCTTCGTAGGGAAGAAGGCTAAAAAGGACATTGAGCGGATACAGGAATCCTGTTGAAAGATCGGACACATTCGGAAACCCAGCGGCCACGTACGGATTCCACGATTGGATCACCGACAAGGCTCCTTCACGATGATGCAGAACACGGAGCGGATAAAACAAAGCGAAAGCATCATCGGACCAGAAAGAATCGACTCGTGCGAATCCCAGCACATCCCAGTATCTCAAGACCGGAAGGAGCGCAAAGAACAAGGCCGCTCGAACGCGCCATTGTCCCTCATCGCTCAGGTTCATGCCGTATGGAAACTTCTCGCGAATCAACAAAAAACGCAACAAATACAGAAACAGAACCGGCACAAAAAGCGGTGTCGGATCATGCATTCTGAAATGAATCCGCCCCCATTGCGTATCAATTCCGCCGATTAAGAGAGTCAGTATGCAAATCCCCGCCATTACCAACAGGAACAGGTCGATGCTTCGAGCGGCAGACCGACGGTTCCCGTGATTTGACAGGGAAACCGCATTTCCCGCCCTTTCTTGCCAGGCAGAGACGCCTGGCCCACCGGTGGGACAGGCCTCTGTGCCTGTCGATGGGCGAGATTTCTCAGGAGCTCCGGGACTCTGATCTTGCAGGGGAGTATCGTTCATCTTGTTTCCTCCACATGAACATCCTCTGCAAGATAGGCGGCATCAAGATGATTCCCCAACTCATCGTGCAGGTAGACGACCGCCCAGTACCGACCGCCTTTTGAAGGCATGGGGAGTGTGGTACTGAAAACCTCGGAGTCCAGTGGCGCAACGGTAATCTTTTGCCTTGTTTCCGTTATTACCTTTTCATAAGGCAGATCGGAAAACCGCTTGGAGATGACCCACCAGATCGTGGCCCGCAATTCATTATTCAGAAGATTACTGATCCGGGCCTGCGCGACTATGGGAGAACCGGCCGGGACCTCAACGGTATACATGCCGTGATCATCCAGGAGAGACAAGTCGGTGATTCCCGCGTACGGTGTGTCGAGCCTCCTTGAATAGCCGATGTGGCTCTTTGGGATAGATTTTCTGTATGTATGGATGGCTACTTTCTCGGTATCCAGGAGCGTTGTGTTTGTCGGAGGCCACCAGGGTTGTGATTTGAGAAGGTTCACCCAGGTCTGCGTCCAACCTTCCTGCCCGATGAATGACTTGTCGTTGAGCAGCGGGTGACCCGGCAGCAGTTCGATGGCGCTTACACTTCCCACCAGATCGTTGCGGAGCCAGCGCTCGATTTCCTGGAGGGTCTGTGAGGCATCGGCGACTCGTGCGCCATTGGCCCGGATGGTTCCCTGGAAGTCCGGTCGGTAGATTTTCCGAAGGTTGGCTTTGGAACGCTCTGTGAGGGTTACATTCACAATCTCACTGTTAAGAAAGCTGTTTTCTCCGATGATTAATGCGCCATTCTCCAGATCGATGGTCGGCAGAAGGTTCTCCAACACGACATTCCATTCCTTACCTGCGCGACTGTACGGGTATTGGTATGTTTCGGCCTGAGCGAACGGCGCGGCAAAAAAGACCAGGGTTGCGATGGTGATGGCGTATGACTGACGCTGACGGTTTTCGGTCATACTCACCGCGGCCTCGGCGGCCAAGGCAGGGAAAAGTACCAGGACGGGGAGCAAGGCCAGCAGCGACGACCAGTATTTCCCGCTCATTAAAGTGATGGTCAAAATGCCTGCTACCCAGCCTGCCGCCAACCCTTTTACGCGACACGATGGGCTGATCCAGACCATTGCGCCGGACAACAGGAGAATTGCCGCCATTGCCTCGCGGTATGGCGAGTAATCCATCACGAGCCGCTCGAAACACCATACCAGACCTGCCAACCAGCCGAGATATTCCCCGCGTTCCAGAAATGCGCGGGTGACCTGACTGGTTTCCGGAAGGAAAATCCGGCTGACCACCGTAACCATCACAACACCCGGTAGGAAAAGAAAAAGAAAATCACTCAGTGAACTCCGGGACAATCGCTGTCGAAACAGGGTTGCGATGCCGAGTACCACGGCAATCAGAATCCCATGGGTCGGATGGAAAAGAAAAACAAATCCCAGGAGGAAGGAGCAAAGGGTGAGTGTCGGTCGCCATGGGGTCACGCCGGCGAAACACCAGGCGACAAGTGTCGCACTGACTAGAAACAATGAGACAGTCTCCGGGTACAAACTGCACGAGTACCGAATCGCGCCCGGACAGAGAAGAAGCAGAACCGATGCGCACAGCCCGGCGGTTGTTCCTCCGGAGGGCAAGCGAAACGCGCGTTCGGATAAGGCCCAGGCTGCCACGCCGGTCAGCAAAACCGCCCCGCAGAAAAGAGCCAGATGGATGCACTGCCAAGCGGTCTGGTTGAACCGAGCGGCAGCCAGAACTCGCGACCAGATCAGGACTTGAAATGGGGCGAAGTCAGGAGGGACTTGAAGCGCGTTTTCATACAATTCCCTATCGTTTTCCGCAGACGCATCGCGGAGTTGTTGAGCGTGGCTCACTGCACCGGCCTCCGGCGCAGGCAATGGCCCACCGGCCTGGATGGTATGACCGTATAGTTGCAGCCCTGCCCACAACAGCAGGACGACGCACATCCCGCCGTGCATCCAAAACCAGGGAGAAACAACCAGTGTCTCTTTTATCTCGTCTTCCCTTCGCCCCCAATAGGCTGCGGCAAATTCACGGAGCCGCCGGAGTTGGGGACGAAGAGAGTCAATCCCGCGTTCGATCTTCAACAGAAAAGGTTCCCTTTGGGGGATCGAACCGCCTGTAGGAGATCCCCCCTGCGGGGCGCGATTCTCCGGCGGAGACCGTCGGCCACGAACAATCAACCAGATGATGGCTCCGACAATCAGCGCTCCGACTGCCTTTACCCACAAACGCAGACCACACGTAAGATCCTCGACCGCCAAGACCGTGGTTTCCGGTGTGATCTCATATTCTTTCTCCGCCTGTTGGAACAGGCCGAATCGGTCGCTTGCCACAACCTTGATCGTTCCCAGGGGAACCTGAACGTCTTCATAGACAAACTTGTTATCCGCGCCGGTCTGGGGATTGGCAATGACATAATCTTTATAGAGAAATCGCACCACACCGCCACGCAAACGACTCTTTCCCAACAGTCCCCGCACACTTCCACGCAGGTCCACAGTTCGCAGAGTCACATTCTCCACCTTTTCCATGGTGAGAGTTACCGAATAATTGATATAGAACTTATTGACCGCGTCAATGAAAGCCGTGGCGATATCTCTGACGATCCTCGTATCTTGCTGGGTAACCTGGGCAACATAGTCGATGAGAACCTGGTTGATCTCCTGCTCCAGGATTCCCCGAGCCGAAAGGAACCGATGAGCGGTGAGCAGCGTTTCCGGTGACTCACCGGGAGCTAATTCCGGAAGTGAGATTTCCGCCGTAGCGTCCTTGATGATCTGGTTATCCGATCGCAGCTGGACTTGGTATATCCCCGGAAGGAATGTGACGTTTCCGAAATGGAATGTTCCGTCCGCCCGTGTCCATTCCCACGCAAGCGGTTCATTTCCACCGGCATAAATGGCGACGTGGACACGGTTCAACGGAGTTTGGTCGTCGGCGGTAACTACCTTGCCCTCGAGGATAATCCGTCTCAAAGGGATAGGGGTTTCGGCATGAAGGATTCGGGGTGTGAGGAACAAACCACAAGCCGCCGCCAACAGCAGCAGTCTCCGTAGCCATACCCGTTTCCGTGTGAGGTTCATCCGGCCGCGCTCCCGTTTGATAAGGGGATACGGAGTACATACCCCGTGCAGTCCATCAGCAGCATATCATTCTCGTGACATTCCATTGCAAGCCATATCGAGCGGGCGGGTTGATCCACCCGCCAGAAAATTGTGGGTGGGGATCCCGGAACACATCGGTAGACATCCCCGGTTCGTGTCAGAAGATAAAGACAGGACCCCGATGGGTCCAGGGCCAGGTCTGTTGCCATGTCGAGACTGCCCGCCTCCGCTCCCCACTGTGCCTGAACTTGGGAAAAGCCTTTCTCGCTCAGGAAAGTCTTGCCGAACGAGAGGACGCCACCGTGGATATTGAGGGAGAGAATGCCTCCGCGCGGGTCTCGACAGGCTCTGCACAATGGTGTGATTCTCCAGTCGGGTAACGTATCCTGTGACGTTCCATCTTTTGTTTTCCACCAGCATCCATTGCTTCCAAGCAACAAGATGTTTTTCCGGTCCGGCGACGGCAATATCCCGATGGGTTTCTCCCACTTCTTTTTTTCCACAGGAGACAAATCGATCCTGGTCCCGTCCTCTCTCAGCAGACATCCCGCGCGAGTCGCAATCAACCATCCTTCCGGTGTACTCAAGAACCGCTCTGCAGCATCCTGTTCCAATTGCGAGGCAACCGAAACAACAATCTCATCCGACGGTCCCCAAATCTCCCCGTTCCGATTCAGCCGATAAGGTTGACCGTCTTTGTTCGCCATATCCACAAACACCGGTGTGGGATTTTTGTATCCCGTATCCGGTTGGTGAAACAGCGCGAAGGCCGATTGCGGATCAGGGATTGCGGATTGGAGATTGGGCATTGGGGATTGGGAAAATTGTTCGAGACGTGGAATGATTATTTCTTCTTCCATGCACGAGGCTAATACCGCTTCGCCGAGCGGGCTGAGGTGAGACCAACGGAAGAAAGCCATGCCTACTCGATATTGCTGCAATTTGCGAATGGCCTCCTGTGGAGTCAGCCAACCTCGCATAAACGCATCCACCGTATCAAGCCGTTCCGGCATATCGGTTGCCGATGGAGAAGCGTGAAAACTGGGGATGGCCACGACCTTGCCGCCGAATAATGCCGAATAGGCCATGGCAGGTTGCGGCTCGGCCAGAACAGTTCCGCCATAGCCTTTCGACGCAATCTCTTTCAGAGCGGGGAATGTGATCGGATCGGTAAAATCCCGGTATGGCTCAATCCACCATGGTTTGACACTTTTCCAGGTTCCATAAACCGCAAGCAGACGTGTACGGCAAGTGGGAACAGCAATCACAAACAGCGCGAGGCAGACGGCGACAGGGAGCCAGGAGGGAGAAGGAAAGAGATCAACCCCCTCTGTGTCTCCTCCAATCTTTGGGGGAGAGGCTTCCAGGTCTGTATCTCCCGCAATGTTGGGGGAGAGCCTCTCCCCATGGCTAGGGAGGGGCAGGGCAGGGGTAATCGGTTCAGCGTGCACAGCGACCTTGGGAGTGACTCCATGGTGGGGCGAATTCTTCCGTCGGATGTGAACAATCCAGTCCGACAATGCCAGTGCCCCGGCGGCCAATAGCGGAATTACCGGCAAGGCTTGGAAAAGGCGAAAACTCTTGTAGAGCGTAATAATGCCGGTCACCAGGACAAACAGCGGCGGAACAGACATCAGGGCGATCACAACCGCCAAAACACCCGCAAAGAAAGCACGCGGTTCGTGTGGAATCTTTGTCCAGAGCAAGACGAACAAGATGAGCGCGATTGCCGGCGCACCGGTGGGGCAGGCGTTCAGCCCAGTCAATGTAAGCCAGCGGATCGGCTTTAGAATGAACAGATTTCCGCCGGTCAACAGGATATGGCCCGCATAATCATTCGGAATCCCGGACTCGATATCGAACAGAAATGCGGGATTCTCAATTCCCTTAAAGTAAATCATCTGCCAAAGAATCGCCGGGGCCGCCGAAAGAAAAATAATCCCGACTTCAATCCCCATGAACCGCAGTCGGCTCCGATCCACCCCCATAATTAAAAATCCGAGGAAACCGGAGCAGAGAACCAGAACGGCAAGAAGAAAATAGAACACATGAGTCGTGGCAAGGGTGATCGCAAGAATCAATAGAATAACAACCTGCACCCACCGGAACCGCATACCGTTCCAGGACCAGGCAATCAGCGCGGGAAAGAGGATATGCAGCGCCATGCCGCCGGGATACGCCAGGGTCCGCAACTCGTGAAATCCCGGGCCGCCCGGATAGCCCACCAGCGAGAGCAAGAGAAAGAACGATGCGCACAGGTCCCCCACAGGACGTGAGCTAAACACCCGGAGGCCAAAAAACCGCCAGACCCCCACCGCAAGAATCACCCAAAATGCCGGAATGTAAAACCACACCTCATCGTGCGGGACTTTCGCGAATACCGACAGGAACGCAAGCACGGAATGGTAAGAAGAAACGGTATACCGGGGATCGTAATCACCGCCATCCAGGAACGGATGCGCGCTTCCCGGTCCGCCCCGCTGAATCACTTCCAGTATGTAACCGATATGATATCGCCCATCCTGCGCCATAAACCCCCCCATGTTCAATACATATAGAAGCGCAATCACGGTAAGCAGGAAAAGAAAAACAGACAGGGCGGAGACCCCGGCATGGTTCCGCTGAGAGTCTGCGGTCCGGTTTTCTTTCTTAAAAAGGATGACAACGGCATTTCCCAAGCCCAGTAAAATACCGAACACCAGCCAGTTTGCTCCAATGCACGCCAGGAGCAATGCCAGAACAGAGGCGATACACCATCCCAGGAGACAGGCCATCGGCCGGCGGATTGTCCAGGGGATTCTGCCGTCCCTCGCCCGCAGAACAAAATCGCCCATTGGCGCAGTCACCCAGAGGAAAGCAAGCAGCAGCCGCAAAGGATTTGGAATCCACACTCCGACTGATGATCCGAGCGCAGCCGGAACCAGCGCGATGAATAAGAGTGAATAGACTTGGTTTTTGCTGATCCGCATCTTATGCCAATCGGGACAAGAAAGCCCCCTTTTGCCTTCCTCTGTTGCCCTGCTGGATGAATCATTTTGGCACACCCAGAGGCTGGATGCTTGCCATTTTGAACAGGTTCTCTGCGCATTTCACCGCACGCCCCGGCGCACTGAGTAACCTAACTCCAGTCGAAAGAACTAGTTATGTCACAGCGGGAACCGGATGATTTATGGCATCAGGCTTGCTGAACGAATCTCGCAACTATTCATTCGCAACACAATACTACACTATCATTTTTGGGACGGACAGAAAGGAGATTGCCATGGCCGTCAAACCATTGGCTGACCGAATTCTGGTCAAGCGAGTTGAACAGGAAGAGCAGAAGAGTGGCGGCGGAATTATTATCCCCGACACGGCGAAAGAGAAGCCTCAAGAGGCTATTGTGGTGGAAGTAGGCCCAGGTAAACTGGATGAGAACGGGAAACGGATCGCAATGGAAGTCAAAAAGGGCGATCGGATTCTCATCAGCAAGTACGGCGGGACCGAAGTCAAAATCAATGGCGAAGAACATCTGATTCTGCGAGAGGATGATGTTCTGGCTATTCTCACTTGAACACAGGATTCCACCCCGAACAAACGAATCTGAAATATAGAGTCAGGAGGAAAAAAAGATGGCAGCGAAGATGCTGATTTTTGATGAGCAGGCTCGCAGTGCGATTCTCCGTGGAGTCGAGCAGCTCTCAAAAGCGGTCAAAGTAACTCTCGGTCCGAAGGGCCGAAACGTCGTTCTGGATAAGAAGTGGGGATCTCCCACAATCACGAAAGACGGTGTGACGGTTGCCAAAGAGATCGAGCTGGAAGACAAGTATGAAAACATGGGTGCGCAGATGGTGCGTGAAGTGGCGTCCAAAACCAGCGATGTCGCCGGTGACGGAACCACGACCGCCACTGTGCTGGCCGAAGCCATTTACCGCGAAGGTCTCAAGAATGTCACTGCCGGCGCCAGTCCGATTGCCATTCAGCGTGGCATCCTCAAGGCTGTTGAGACTGTAGTGGACTGCCTGCAGAAGCAGAGCCGGAAAGTCAAAGACCGAACCGAAATCGCCCAGGTCGCCAGCATCTCGGCGAATGGCGATGTGAGCATCGGAGAAATCATCGCGGATGCAATGGACAAAGTCGGGAAAGATGGCGTGATTACGGTGGAGGAAGCCAAGTCTCTGGATACGACCCTGGAGGTCGTGGAAGGGATGCATTTTGATAAAGGCTATCTCTCTCCGTATTTCGCCACGGATCCCCAGACACTCGAATGCACGCTGGAAGATGTTTACATCCTGATCCACGAGAAGAAGATTTCCAACATGCGGGATCTGCTTCCCCTGCTGGAGAAAGTGGCTCAGTCGGGACGGCCTCTGCTGGTCATTGCCGAGGATGTCGAGGGCGAGGCGTTGGCAACCCTGGTTGTCAACAACCTCCGCAAAACGCTTCGTTGTTGCGCGGTGAAGGCCCCCGGGTTCGGCGACCGGCGAAAGGAGATGCTGAAGGATATTGCCGTCCTGACCGGCGGACGCTGCATCAGTGAGGACCTCGGCATCAAATTGGAGAACATCACGATCAGCGACCTCGGGACCGCCAAACGGGTCACCGTGGACAAGGACAACACCACAATCGTCGAAGGTGGCGGGAAGAAAGCCGACATCCAGGGGCGTGTGGCGCAGATCCGCAACCAGATTGAAGAGACCACCAGCGACTATGATCGTGAGAAGCTCCAGGAAC
>JAKPRU010000812.1 GCA_029557025.1 Candidatus Omnitrophota bacterium
GACCGAGTTGACCGCCAAAATCGGCCCGAAGTGCGGCGAGTTGAATTTCGATCTGAAAGCGGACGAAAAATGAGGCCGCGCGCCGTGCCGGTGCTTGCCGCCTACGAGCGTAAGAGCGTCGCCGTCGCCACGAACCTGCTTCTTAAGCAGTGGACCGAAATGCTCGGCAGCCAGCGACTCACCGGTGCGACACCTCGACCGGTTGACCGATCGTTGCGACATCCCGGGACACGCCATGATGGTCCGTCAGGGTATCGCTCTGACAGGGTGATTCGACAGAGCCAAAAGGGTACCGTCGTTGACAGCGTACAGGGCATTCCAGTTCGCGGGATCGTCCGGGCAACCTGAGCAAAATGAACCGGAGCCGTCCACGATCCGTGTAAACAGACGTTGGCGGGGAAGGCTGGGCAGCACCTGAGATTAGGCCCTTCTCGAGAGGTGTACCTGATATGGCAGAAATGTGGCAAATGGCGTGCGGGTGAGGTACGGATTTCCAAGAAATCAGAAAAGGAGTCACGGATCACTTTCCGTAACTCCTTTTTCGATAAGCACTTGAACGTAATGGACAGGACCAGAGTTGAACTGGTGACACCTGGATTTTCAGGGTACTAAGGGGTCCAACCGAATCCGCCCGAAAGTCTATCCAGATATGAGTTTAGCGGCTTTCGCAATCTGTTGCAAGCGTTTCGGGAACGTCTTAATTCGCCTTAATTCTTAGCGGTAGTTAACCCGTTTGTCGGTAAGGATTTGTGAGGGAGTAATTCCCGGGGGGGCGTGAAGACTGGACGGAGAATCCAGGGTGTCATGTGTTCATGCCCGGTAGCGAAAGGGTAGTGGGGTTATCTACCCGGGTGTCACTTTCAGGCCGATTTCGCCAACCCGCCGTCAACCTCGGCCAGGAGCCCGGGATACCCCCGAATTTGAATTGTCTAACCGGTTAGACAATCAACGCCTCCCCGCGCGCCCGGGATACCCGAAACCTCCGAACAATTGTTCGGAGGTTTGTCCCAACGCCTCCCCATGCGCCCGGAGAACCCTCTTCCCCCGGGTGGTGCCTCCAGGATCGCCCAGG
>JAKPRU010000815.1 GCA_029557025.1 Candidatus Omnitrophota bacterium
CAAACCTGGTGGAAACAGTGAAAGGATACGCCGCCCACGAGCGGGGAACTCTGGAAGAGGTTATTCGGGCGCGATCCCAGGCGGTTGCCGCAACGGGCGTGCCGGAGCGCATGAAGGCAGAACAGCAGCTCTCCGGGGCGCTGGGACGGCTGATGCTGCTGGTGGAGCAGTATCCAGACCTCAAGGCGAATCAAAACTTCCTGGCCCTGCAAGAGGAACTGACTTCCACGGAAAACAAGATCGGGTTTGCCCGTCAGTTCTATAACGACACCGTAATGCGATACAACACGAAGATTCAGACCATTCCGACCAACTTTGTTGCCGCCATTGGTGGGTTCTCACAGGAGGCCTTCTTTGAGGTAGAGGAGCCCGCGGAACGTCAAGCGCCGCAGGTGAAGTTCTGAGACCGGCCATGTGGGATGCCATCCGAAGCAACCAGCGGAAATCCATGGCGCTCATCATTCTGATGGGGGTCCTCCTGGTATTGCTGGGATTTGCCATTGGGATGAGTGTCGATCCGCAGATGGGAGGAGCATACGGCGCAATTGTAGCCGTGGGAATCTGGATGGTGATGTGCCTCGTGGCGCTGATGGGTGGCGACCAGATTCTCCTGATGAGTTCCAATGCCCATCAGGTCGAGAAGCGGGACGCGCCGCAACTGTACAATATCGTGGAGGAGATGACCATTGCCGCCGGACTGCCGAAAATGCCCGCCGTGTATATCGTCGACGATCACATCCCGAATGCGTTTGCAGTCGGCAGAAAACCCGATAAAGCAGCGGTGGCAGTGACCACGGGACTTCTGAAACGGCTCAATCGCGACGAACTGCAAGGGGTGGTGGGGCATGAAATCGGGCATATCCGCAACCTGGATGTCCGGTTCATGACCATCGCATCGGTGATGCTCGGCAGCATTATTCTGATCTCAGAGATTTTTGTCCGATCCGTATTCTATGGAGGACGGGTCCGGTCTTCGCGGTCCTCTCGCAGCCGAGATAGCGGCGGCGGGCAGTTGCAAGCGATTCTCTTGATTGTGGCACTCCTGATGGCGATCCTTGCGCCGATCTGTGCGCGGCTGCTGTATTTCGCCTGTTCACGTCGAAGAGAGTACCTGGCAGATGCCTCATCGGCACGATTTACGCGATATCCCGAAGGGCTGGCTTCGGCGCTGGAGAAGATATCGGGTCGTATGATTGGTGCGCCGAAAGTCAGTCGGGCGCTGGCTCCGCTGTATATTGTCAATCCACTTCAGGGCCGGTCGGTTTTCAGCCTGTTCTCTACTCATCCTCCCACGGAAAAGCGCATTCAGATTCTGCGCAGTATGGCCGGGGGAGCGGGATTCCTGGACTACGAGAAAGCCTATGCGAAAGTCTGGGGCGAGAGGAAACGTTGTATCGGCGCAGAAACACTTCAATCGGAAGGGGAACGAATTCCTATTCGCGCTCCCATTGCCGACATCGAGAATCGGCAGGATGCGGTGAAACAGGCACAGGAGGTCGGCGATCTTCTGGGGCGGATATTGAATTTCCTGCTGATCCCATGCGCTTGTGGCGTGCGGATCAAGATTCCTCCCGAATTCGATCGACCGGAGATTGTCTGCCCCCGCTGTGGGCGGAAACATGCTCTTTCCGAGGCACAGAAACTCACCGAAGTGGCCGATTCCCCAACCGGCAATCCGATGGTCTTTCAGCGGCAGGGAACGGATTGGGAGTCTGTACAATGCTCGTGCGGCAAGAACATTCAGATCGGTCCCACCTTCTCAGGCAACAGGATTCGTTGCTCCCAATGCGGGCAGGAGATCCAGGTGATTTCGAAATAATCTCGCGACCCAGACATGAACGCCCGAGCTATTATCCTGCTGTCCGAAGGACGCCCGAAAATAGCCCGGCATTTCAATGCCGGGTATCAATGCCGGGTATCAATGCCGGGTATCAATGCCGGGCGTCAATCCGACGTATCAATGCCGG
>JAKPRU010000859.1 GCA_029557025.1 Candidatus Omnitrophota bacterium
GACCCGATTTAACGAGTCACCGGCAGAAATAGGAATTCGCTTTGTGTACCGGACGGGAGAAGGCCTTCTAAATCTGACCGTCGAGCCGATGATTTGTTCCACATGCGATGCTGACCCGAAGCGCAATTTCGTTTTTGCCGCGAATTTCCACTATGATGTGTCTGACCCAAACCCGGGAGTCAGGATCGACCGAACACTAGCCGTTATTGCAAAATGGAAAGACCTTGTCGAATCCTATCGTCGATTCATAGACGAATCGTTCTTGAAGGAGACTACGGAATGACAGTAGACATCTGGAGTGTGTATGAGCAAACTGCTCTGCCGAAGATATTGCGGTTCCTCACAGCAGACCGATTGTGTGCAGAAGATACGGAGGAGGCACCCCACCGGACCTCCACTCAATATGTTTATATTTCTTCGCGCAATTTGCGCGCAATCCTAAGTAATCTGAGGAACCGCTTTCGTTATACCCCCGATGACCTGACAGAGTATTCTGCGCTCCGATCCTGGAAAAATACACGTCCCCCCCTACCCTTTGATTGGCAAAACGAACCAAGTTTGGATCGGCGTGTACTAACGTCTGCCTCATCCTGTTTTTCTGACCCGGTTGAGCCGACTGTTGAAACACGACTCGATGCGGCGGTTCCGCAATATGATTTGGGAGATGAAGAGGAATTCGCTGAGTTGGAACTGGATTATCGATCAATGAATTCCCTTTCGCATTTAGAGGTTCCATCGAATGTTGACTGGAGTCATGTATTTACCGAAGCACCATATAATCCTCATTTGTTCACATATCAATATGACATCGAGCGCGAGGATGAACTATAAATGGACTTCTATTCTTCTCCAAGTAAGGGAACCGAGGATTCGCCTTGCTTGAAACAGGGGGATATTCTTTGGCCCATTGCATTCTTTCGATCTTCCATCTCCGAATCTCAGATCCTGATTGAAGGAGCGCTGTCCCCGCAGAAAAAGGATATAACGACCATCAGGAGCATTTCTTCACAAGCGAAAATATTAGCGAACCTGGAAATGTCTATAGGAATTGTGTTGAACCAGTCGTGTGACTTGACCGGGAAGCCCGGTAGGGAAAAACCCATTTTGATAGCAAGAGTCCTTCCATGCAATGAACGCATCAGAAATTTCCGCACGGACTCCATTGAAAGACGTGTCCAGAGTATTAAAGCACTAATCAATCCGGGTCGCTGCCCATCCCTCTTTTACCTTCCCAAGTATACTAATAATGAATTCTCGATGGTGGAATCCGTCGTCGATCTTCTGGAAGTTCAATGTTTCCCGTCGATGGACCTGCATACTCTTACTGCGTCCTGCCTGCGCGTGCGCCTCTCCGATGAGGCGTTACGGGCGTTTCAGGAACGTTTGGCCTACTGTTTTGGCCGTTTTGGCGCTCCCGATCATCTGTATTACACAGAAGAGGAATGGAATCTCGCGAAAAATCCGTGATTCATCACAGAGTTCCCTTGCGAACACCCATACCGGCTCGTTTTGGAGGCATCCATGCGTATTCGATTTCTTATCCCTCTCACTCTTCCCTTCCTTGCTTTAGCCGCTACCGCCGAAACAGTAAAGGTCTGGGAAGACCAACTCGCCATCCCGACCTATGCCTGGCATCCGGGCAGCATCGACCCGGTGTTTCCCGCCGTCGAGGGAAACAACATTTATCCTTACACGCTACAGGATCGGCTTGGCGACACCAAAACGGACCGCACATACCGCGCCCTCTTTGTGGAGAATGAATACTTGCGTGTTTGCGTGCTGCCGGAACTGGGCGGGCATGTCTATGAGATAATCAACAAGAGCATCGATAAACCGGTGTTTTATGTGAATCATGTTATCAAACCCAACCTGCTCGCCATGCGCGGCGCATGGATCTCCGGCGGTGTGGAGTGGAACACCGGCCCCACGGGCCATACCGCGACCTGTGTGGAACCCATCGAAAGTTGCCTTTTAAACAATGCGGACGGCAGCGCGTCCATTGTCGTCGGCCATGTGGAACGTATTTTCCGAACGCACTGGACAGTTGTGCTGACACTTCAGCCGGGAATGGCAGCGCTCGATGAACGAATCCGATTATTTAACGCTCAGGATGAGGTCCATCCATACTATTTCTGGAACAATACGGCCATGCCCAATACCGACGGCTTTCAATTCATCTACCCCATGACACTCGGCACGGATCATGCCGGAACGAGTTTCTACACATGGCCGATTGACGAACGGGGTGTCGATTTATCTTATGCAAAAAACCACCCGGGACCAAGTTCGATTTTCGCTTATGAATGCGACCAGGATTTCTTCGGATCTTACGATCATTTACTGCATCGCGGAGTTGTTGCTACCGCCAATCATTACCTGTTGCCCGGCAAGAAAGCATGGACTTGGGGGCAATCCGAAGACTCCAAACTGCGTCAGAGCCTTCTCACGGATGACGACGGTCCGTATAACGAGGTGCAAACCGGCCCCTTGCGGACCCAAGCCGATTTCGGATTTCTCCAACCGCACCAAGTCCTCGAATGGACAGAGCGGTGGTATCCCGTACACGACCTGGAAGGATTCAACTATGCCAATCGTGAGGCCGCGTTTCATGTAACCGAGGAGACCGGGGAGCTGCTCATCCGCTTTTTGACTACTTCATGTACAGGAAAAGGATCGCTGACCGTCTCCGCAGTCGGAAACAGCGCATCGTACCCTGTCGATCCCACACCGAAAGAACCGACGGTGATCCATCATCCGACCAACAGAAGTAAAGGTCCCTGGCGCATTACCTTGATCGACAGGAACGGCCGTGAGAGGGCTTCTTTTGTGCACCCGTTACCGCTCCCTGTCCGCAGGCCGCCCGCGCTGCCGACACCGATACCGGAAGAGAAAAAGACGGCTTATGATCTCTGGCTTGACGGGCAGGTATTGGACAAGCAATCTCAGCCGGCCCTGGCGCGGGAACAATATCGGAAGGCGCTGGAAAAAGATCCCGCATTCGGCCCGGCGCTGTGTTCATTGGCCGTGTTGGACCTGGAGTCGGGAAAATACGAAACCGCGTGTAAATATGCGGCTCAGGCCGTGGAACGAAATCCGGATTTGGGAATGGGGTGGTATTGGCTTTCGGTGGGCCGGCTGCGAAGCGGGTTTGACGATCAAGCCGAAGAGTCGGCCTGGAAAGCGGTTCGGTTCCCCGAATCCTCCGCGCTCGGCTACAGTGTGTTGGCTCGCTTGGCGGTTCGATCCGGCCGGTTGGGTCATGCCGTCTCTCTTTCTCTGGAAGCACTACAGCGAAATGATCGCGATCTGGTCAGCCGAGATGTACTCGCCGCCGCGTTGTTCCTGCTTGGTGAGAAAGAAGATGCGGCCGCAACCGCGGAGACCGTCTTGAATGATAATCCGCTGGACCTGGCCGCGCACAGTATCCGTTACTTGTCGGCGAATTCCGATAGAGATCGAAAAGGCGCGCTGGAAAAGTTGAGACGAGTTGTTCGCGATGAGCCGCAGAATGTACTGGAAATGGCCGCGTTCTGGATCAATCTGCGTCGGTATGAACCGGCGGCGGAACTTCTCAATGATCTTTATCTGGAGAAACGCGCTTCCGGTGAGGGCCATCCTGTTGCCTGGTACTACGCCGGTTGGCTTGCATACAAGAGAGGACAATCCGAGCAGGCAAGGAAGTACTGGAAATCCGCGCAGGAGTGTTCGCCGACCTATGTGTTCCCGCATCGGCTGGAGACCATTCCGATCCTTCGCGCTGCGCTGGATGCCGATCCCCAGGATAGCCGCGCGGCGCTGTATTTGGGGAACCTGTTGTTCGCCAAAGGACAATTAGAGGAGGGTCGCAAGTATTGGGAGAAATCGGTAGAGATTTCCCCGTCGTCCAGTGTGGCATTTCGTAACCTGGGTCTCGCGGCGAACAAGATCGACGGCGACCGCAGGAAAGCCATCAAGTACTACGAAAAAGCGCTGCAATGCAATCCCGAAGACCCGATCCTGTACCGTGACCTGGCCGAACTGTTTCATGCCGAGGGCAAACCGAGGGAAGCCATTGCGCTCCTGGAAAAGGGATCTCGATTGCCCTTTCCTCGGCGAGACTCCACGGAAATGCTGGCGCGTCTTTACCTGGAGCAGGGCATGTATCCCGAGGCGATTCGGTTTTTGGAAACCACGGTCTTCCAGAACTGGGAGAACCAGTTCACCAGTCATGAATTGTTTGTGAAGGCCCATCTGGAACAGGGGAAACAACTACTGCAAGGCGGTGATCCAAAAGGCGCGCTGGAACATTTCGACAAATCTCTGACTTTCCCTAAAAATCTGGCTGTGGAACGCGGGCCGCACATCCGAGAAGCCAATTCCCATTACTGGAGAGGAATGGCGCTGAAAGCCTTGGGGCGCTTGGATGAAGCAAAGGAGGCTTTTCAGGCGGCCGTAGCGGAGCCGGAATCCCCCGATCATAAGGAAAGCCGGGAAAAAGCGGCAAAAGAATTAGCCGAGATGAAATAGTCGAGAGGGAATAATCCGGGCGGCACAGGCTTCCGGCCTGTGATGGGGAAACTACAGGGTCTTGTAATCGATATTGTATTTTCGGATTTTGCTATAGAGGGTCCGGCGCGAGATACCCAACAATTCGGCCGCATGGGATAAATGACCCTTGGTAATCAGCAAGGCCTTCTCGATTTGCCGACGCTCGCCTTCCTCCAGCGACAAGGGCAGAATTTCCCCCGCCGACAGATCCGGCGCCATTCGTTCCGGCGCGAGGATCTCGGGCGGAAGGCTCTTGCGCTGAAGGAGATTCTGTTCCCGAAGCAGGTAGGCTCGCTCGATGGCGCTGCGCAGCTGTCGCACATTCCCCGGCCAGGAGTACGCCATCAGGGTTTCCAGAAATCCCGGCTCACACTTCGGCAACATCTTTCCTCCGCAAAGAGTCTCTAAAAAGTGCCGGACCAGGATCGGAATGTCCTCTTTGTGATCGCGCAACGGTGGTACGGTAAGCGTAATCACATTCAAACGGTAATAGAGATCCTCCCGAAAGTTCCCGGATTCAATCTCTTTCAGCAGATTCTGGTTGGTCGCCGCAAGGACCCTGACATCGATGTGGTAGGTGTCATCCCCTCCAACAGGCCGGATCTCGCCGGTTTCGAGAGTTCGAAGCAATTTCGCCTGAAGTTCCTGCGAAACGCTGCCGATCTCATCCAGAAAAATCGTCCCCCGGTGCGCATTGGCGAAAAGACCCCGTCGATCCTGGGTCGCGCCGGTAAACGCACCCCGTGTATGACCGAACAGCTCGCTTTCAAGGATATTGGACGCCAGGGCATGACAGTTGACCTTTACAAGCCGCTCGTGAGATCGCGAGGAAAGCGTGTGGATGGCCTGCGCAACAAGTTCTTTTCCCACTCCGCTCTCGCCCTGGATCAGCACGGTACTTTCGCTGTCGGCTACCCGGCGGATCAGCGCGAACAGATTCTCCATGGTCTTGCTTTTGCCGATGATTTGATCCAGCCCCTGAGATTCCTGCAGCTGCTTCCGCATTTCGTAGTTTTCGGTCAGGAGCCGGCTTTGTTTCAGTCCCTTCTCGACAAAAACCAGTACCTCACGGGCATTGAACGGCTTGGTGAGAAAATGGTACGCGCCCTCTCGCATGGCCTCCACCGCCGCCGCAATTGTCGCATGGCCCGTCATCATGATCACAATCAGATTCGGATCGATCCGAAGAGCCTCCCGCATCAGTGCAATGCCGTCCATATCGCCCATTCGCAGATCGGTGATCAGCAGGTTGTACTTGGCGGGATGAATCATCGGAAGAGCCTCCTCACCGCTGTATGCCTCATCCGTCTCCACCTCAAGGGGTTCAAGGAGAGTCTTGAGCAGGTGAATCGTTTCCGGCTCATCATCCACAATCAGAATGCGTGATGGATCAGTCACGGGCGAGAACCTTCCTCATGGACAATACGATGTACCACATGCACCGTGATGAAAACGGTCCTTTCAAACAGGCACACCTGATTTCCTGCATAAGCGTCGGATATTTTTCATTTACGATTTGTCTACCGTTATTGAATGAATACATCGCGGCGATAATCATCCGTTTTCCTTTTCCTGTTGCCACAAATCCGGGATTTGAGAAACTTTCTCTTTTCCGGTAGGTTCATAAATCGGTTTTCCCAGTGGCCGATACGGCAGATCGCCTGAAAAAAGAAGTTCCATCCTGCGCCTGGCTTCATCCAGGTAAGATGGCTCACGTTCACATCCCATGGCACGCCGATTGTGCATCACAGCCGCCAGCATCGCGGAACCGACCCCGCTGAACGGATCAAGTACCCAATCCTCTTCATCTGTCATTGCGAGAACACAACGTTCGACAAGTTCGATCGGAAACTGGCAGGGATGAATCGTTTTCTCCGGATGATTCGCTTTGACATTTGGTATGGACCAAAGGCTGGTTTCCCACTCTTGAATCATGAGACTCCAAACATCACTTGGGTTCTTACCTAGTGGATTGCCTGATGGAAGACCATACTTCGGTCCCTGTCGGAAATGAGTCTTCCCCGGATACTTGGACGGAACCCGAACCGAATCCAGATTGAATACATAATCAGACGTTTTTGTAAACCACAATAGTGTCTCATAACGACCCGAAAATCTGACGGAGCAATGCAACCCGTGGTTGAAGGTCCATATAATTCGATTTCGGAGTTGTAATCCAAGTTGCTTAAATAGCGGATAAAAAAAGATATCAAGCGGGAATACCTCACTGTCTTGAACATAATTCCCGACTTGCCAGCACAAGGATCCGCGACACGAAAGAACTCGAACAAGTTGTTCGAGAATGGGACGCAATGTCTGAATGTACTTCTCAAGCTTCACCTGTGATTCATATTCTTTCCCGATATTGTAGGGAGGG
>JAKPRU010000865.1 GCA_029557025.1 Candidatus Omnitrophota bacterium
ATTTGCGAACCGTGTATTTTCCGCCTGCCAGGGTCTGCATCTGTGTATCCATATTCGGATCGACAATAATCACGGGCGGAAGCGGTTTGCCGGGCATTCCGGGGGTGGTTCGATAATGTCGAAAATACCAGACGAAGGGCCACTGTGCCTCGCCCTGTGTGGCCACCAGCGTTTCACTGATCTCGTTCTGATACCGGCTGCGTTCATTGTCACGGCGAGCCATGAACTTGTCTTTCCCGAGAAGATGCGCGACATGCTCCACCTCGTCTCGAATTCGAACGACATCCGGTGTGCTTTGCGTGTAGACCATGATTTCGCGCGGGTTGTCGGGATTGTAGATGTTCAAAAGGATATTGGTGCGCAGGGAGTAAATGGCGAGAATGACAAACGCCGCCATCACCGCTTTTCGCGCAGCCCCCCGACCCAGAAGTCTCCAGAGATCCCCGGCGAATGCCCCGGCCAGGAGGCAGATTGGCAACGCCTGGTGGGTCATCAGCCATGGGACTTTCTCGTTCAAGATGCTGTATATAATCAGCGCGGCGATACTCCAATACACCAGGAACAGCCGATACCCGTCCACTTCTACAACGTCGTTGTAGGGAGACGGATACGGGTTGCTTTCATCGACAGCAGGCCGCAGCAGAATCAGGCGGATGATTTTGTATCCGGCGAGCACCAGTCCACCGAGGGCGACAAACAGAACCAATTCCAGGATATGGCCCGTCAGGTTTTCGCGAAATGCAGCCGGACCATGGATGTACGCATAAAACTGACGCAACGCCCCGAAGAACACGATCTGGCCGGATAGAAACCATCCCCATCCGATCGCGCGAACCAGGTAGTATATGTATGCGGCGATTCCGAACAGAACCCCCAGAATCTCGTAAAGAAACAGGCGGGGAATGTAATAACTTAACGGCCCGCCGATCCGTGGATGTTCCTGCTGGCCAATCCAATAGGCGTAATACTCCACGAGGCCGTACCTCAGCCCCGCAGGGTTGTATAGAAGCGTGGTGAACAAGAGGCAGAAGAGGCAGACAATAATCGCCCAGCCCAGCACAAGCGGATAATTTTCCTTTGCGATGGCCTCCCATTTCTCCCGACCCGCAAGGGCCTCCGCCGGTTTCCCGCCCGCCCACCGCCTTACCCACCACATCCCGGCGAACACCGCCGCTGAAACGAGTACCACCAGAACCATCCAGGTCGCGGTGAATTTCGGGTGTTCCGCCAGATACGCCTGAATATGGCGCTGGATTACACCCAGGGTCATGTCTCCGGTGACATCGGACCAGTCGATGCCACCGATAATGACCTTGGAATAGAAGAACGCAAAGAAAGAAAACAGGCCGTAAATAACCAGGGATTTTGTCAGGGGCGCATAGTCTCCGAACACTGTGTACAACGCAATCTTTCGAGCCTCTTTCGGGCGGGAAAAGATGTAATACACTCCGAAGAAAACCAGGTACGAACAGAGAATGAATCCTGTAATAAGAGAGTTTTCCTTACAGCAATACATCAGGCCCAGAAAGAACAGAGATCCGACCAGGTGGAGAGGCTGCCTGGTTCGGATATAGTCCATGGCAAACACTACGATGCCGAGTGTCATGCCGGCAATAAAAATGTCGTTCCGGGCGAATCGTGAGAAATAAGTCAGGGTCGGCGACAGGGCCACGGCAATCAATGTGCATACCACCCCCGGTGTGCCGATCCACGGGCGCAACCGCAGAACAAGAAAAAAGATCAAGAGACCGAAAGTCACTTGAGGCAGTCGGCCGGTGAAGTCCGAATCGCCGAACAGGGCATAAATCAGGGCGGTGTAGTGATAGAGAAACGGGCCGTGATAAACCGGGTCATAGCGGTATTCCTGACGACCGTCGTGAAACAACTTATAGGAATAATACGCATGAAGTGATTCATCATGGTGATAGGCCATTTCGCTCAGCTGATAGACGCGAAGAAAAGCCCCGAGCGCAAAGATTCCGCAGATCAGCAGACCCACACGGGTCAATTGAATCGGCTTGGAGGGTTGTTCTTTCACGGAAGATCCTCTCACATTCGTGGAAATAGCGCAAACCGCCGGTTTGTTCCGCCCGGCGCAATTTATGCACACACCATAAGTCACCAGGAATCAACTGTCAAATGATACCGTTAGCGGTATAAAAATGGGGAGTCACCGCCCTCTTCCTGTTAAAAATAGAAGAATTATCCGTCGGATTTTCTCCAGGAGGAATCATGGCAGGCATCTTTTCCCGTTTGTGGCGCAACATTCCTTCCCATCCCAAACAATCCCCCGTGTTTGAGACCGTCTCCGAGCCGAACCGCATTCCGGTCAGACCCATTTCCACCCCCGGCGGATCGTATGCCTCACTGGGGCTGATGAGCGATCCCGATATGATCCCGCCGCCGGAACCGGATTTTACCGTCCTATTTCCCGTATTGCGTTACATGCGAGACCATATTCCCGATGTCTCTGCCGGAGTCTGGGCGTGGGTGCGTCTGTGCAACACGCCGCAGACGATGCACCTGGACGGCGGAAGTCCCACCGAACAGGAGGTTGCAAAAGTAATCCTGGCCCGCCTGGACCGGCGGATTCATGAATTCGAGCACGCGAAAAGCCAAGGAATGGAATCCCTGGTGGCGGCGTTTTTCCTGTCTGTGTTCACCTACGGCAGTTTTGCAGGGGAGGTGGTTCTGACGGAGGACCGGTCCCGAATCGACAAGTTCTATATCATCGACCCTGCCACGATTCGATTCCGGCGAACTCGAATCAACCGTCACCTGGTCCCGTACCAGCTGCTTCCCGATGGGAAATTCGTGCGGCTCAATCCGGCATCGTTTTTTTATTATGCGCTGGATGCGGAAGGCGAT
>JAKPRU010000881.1 GCA_029557025.1 Candidatus Omnitrophota bacterium
GGCCCCGCCGGAGCGAGGCTCGCGATGACGGGACGGGAAAGAATACTCTGTGCACGGATGAACATGAACTGGATTCCCCTGTCCGCATTCCCTGCAAACCTCCTGGATTTGAATCTGAGTATGTTGCGGAATGTCTTTCCACAGACAGCGGAGGCTGTTGAGACTGCACACCTGGACGATATGGAAATCCTGCCGTTGGAACGCGGCCTGTTTGCGTTTCGGGATCACGGAATGATGATCCACCCGCCGCAACAACCGGATCGGGAGATCCTGGAGAATCTGAACCGGATTCGTTCAACATACCGACAAGGCTGCTCGATGGTCGTGTTGCTCGGTGTCGGGCTTGGATACACGGCAATGGAGGCCGCGAAATATCTTGATGAATGGTATCCGGGCCAGGCGAAAGGATTATTGTGTATTGAGAAGAACCCGGCCTGTTTGCGCGCGGCGTTCAGTGTTTACGACTGGCGGCAGGTCTTTGAAAGGGGGCGAATCCTTTGGACAACGGAACCGGACCTGGAACGTGAGATCGAGAATCTCCTCCGAACTCACGACCTGGCAATCCTTGAATCCTCACAGATTGCCTTTGAACCGGGGCGCCCCATTCCCGATCCTGCTGAAAAGGAGTTTTACCCGCGCCTGGTCCCATTCATCCGCAATATCCTCACACAAAACCGACGCTCGATTCACAAAGAAAAAAAGGCTGCCGTAGCGAAGTACCGACAAGCACCGAAGGAAATCCGCTCCGTCTGGTCTCATGGTTCAAGCAATTCCGTATGGGGGTGGATTACACAGGATTCCATCCGGGGATTTGCGGAGCTCGGGCTGGAATCCTCCATGTTGGTGATGAATGACCGTCTGTTCACTCGCTGGTTCCGTGCCCAAGCGGAGTTTTACCGGAGACGTCCCGATGCGTTGTTTTTCCTGAACCATTCCTCACGATACCTGGCGGCATTCTGCGAGGAATTCCGTTTGCCCCGGCTGATCTGGTATGTGGATGACCCTGCGACCGGTGTCGCGGTTCCGCACCACCCGGACGATTTGTTGTTCTGTGTGACCCCCGCGTTTCACGATTCATTGAAGGACCTCGGTGGGACTCTCTTGGGGGATATTCCAATCGGCGGAAATCCGCGAGAATCCGAACCGGAAATAAAGGAGCGTTTCCGGTCCGGGGTCAGCTATGTCGGCTCGGTGCGCGATACCTCTAAAGCACGCACGGTATTCCCTGCAGTCTGGAATGAATGGCTCGATACCCTGCTGAAACAATGGCTGGAGCAACCACAGCAATCCGCGCGGGCAATCATGGAGACTTTACCTCCTCCGAGGGAAAGCACGGAGATCGTGCTGCGAGAAATCGCCGCGCTCATTCCCAAAGCCCAGTACATGCTGGAAGCACAGCAGATCGAATACTTTGCTTATATCGAGGCCAATTCCCAAAGAAGAGTGCGATTTATGAAATCGCTGGCACACACGAACCTGGCGATTTACGGTCCCGAAGACTGGCTGCGTCTCCTGCCGGATGAAATGCGCAAATGTTATCGCGGCCCCGTCCTTTCGCGGGAAGATTTGGCCTCGCTGTATCGCTCCAGCGATATTTCCCTGAATATCAATGCCATGCAGGGATTTTCTTTTGTGAACATGCGCAATTTTGAAGCGCCGCTGTGTGGAGGATTCCTGTTGTCGGAACAGGTCCCGGGCGTGGAGGATTTTTTCGTCCCCCATAAGGAAATTGCCTTATATGAAGGCATTGACGATCTTGTTGCCAAGACCCGGCATTATCTGGATCATCCATCCGAGCGGGAGCAATTGACTGCAAACGCTCGACACCGCATCCTTCAGGAACATACGTATAAACACCGAATGAAAAGCCTTCTGGATGTGTATTCTCATTTCATGGAGCGTTGATTGGCGATGACGGCCTATATTTTCCGCAGGCTCATCCAGGCCGTGCCGGTGCTGATCGGGGTTACCTCGATCACATTCCTGCTCATCTATGTCGTTCCGGGCGATCCGGCGCGTCTGATGATGGGCGTACGCACCGACTTGGCGACAATCGAGTCGATGCGGCAGGAGCTTGGATTGAACGATCCCCTGTATGTGCAGTATGGGCGGTTCCTGTGGAATGCCCTGCATGGAGATTTGGGAAGGTCGTTTGCAACAAACCGGGATGTTCTGGACTCGATTCTGGAACGTCTTCCGGCAACCGCGCTGCTGGCATTCGCGAGCATTCTGGTGGCGGTTCTGATCGGGATTCCATTGGGAGTACTCTCGGCGTTGCGTCGGAACTCCGCGATGGATTTCATCTCCATGCTGTTTGCGCTGGCGGGGATATCCATTCCGGTTTTCTTTCTGGGGATTCTGTTCGCATGGATTGTGGGATTCTGGTTGCGCTGGTTGCCGGTAACGGGATACATCGACGAGCGGGGCCTTGCGGCATTGGTTCTTCCCGCATTGACTCTTGGAACCCGTCCCTTGGCGCTGGTCGCCCGGTTGATGCGTTCCAGCATGTTGGAGGTTCTCCGGCGGGAGTATATCTGCGCGGCGCGGGCACGTGGCGCGTCGGAATGGTTGGTGGTTCTGAAACATGCGCTGATTAACGCGCTCAATCCGGTCCTCA
>JAKPRU010000885.1 GCA_029557025.1 Candidatus Omnitrophota bacterium
GGCCTGGCCGTCACCCGGGGCGCGTCGGAAGCGACCACCCGAAAGGCCAACCCATCCGGTTGCTCCCGAACCTGCACCAGGTTGCCTTGTCCCATCAGTCTTTCCAGATCATCGCTCCCGCCCACAAATTCCCAGACCCGGCCCTCGGCGGGCAAGACAAATTCCATGGGCGAACCGCAATACCGCAACTCTCCGTCCGAGATCAGCGCCACCCGCGAGCAGGTCTCTTCCACATCGCCGACAATATGTGTGGACAGAATCACCACTCGCCCTTCGCCCAACTCAAACAGATCGTTTCGGAAATGAACCCGTTCTTCCGGGTCCAAACCCGCTGTCGGCTCATCCACGATCAGTATTTTCGGATCCCCCATAAGGGCTTGAGCGATGCCGACCCGGCGCAACATACCGCCCGAAAATGTGGAAAGTCGCTTATCACGCACCTCCTCCAAACGCACCATGCGCAGCAAGTAGCGGGCGCGATCCTGTGCCGAACGGCGAGACAGGTTGTGCAATCGACCGAGGTAAGTCAGAAATTCCTGTGCCGTCAATTCGGGGTAATAGCCGAAGAATTGCGGAAGATATCCCAGGAATGAGCGAATGCGTGTTTCATGCTTACGGGCGTCGAGACCGCACAGCGTAAGATGTCCGGACGTGGGTGCGAGCAGCAGGGTGATGATCTCCATGAGGGTGGTTTTTCCTGCGCCGTTCGGTCCCAACAGTCCAAAAAGGCCCTCCGTGAGAGTCAGAGAGATGCCTTTGAGGGCTTCCGTGCCGTCCGGATACACCTTTCGCAGATCACGACATTCCACTTGAAGCGGCAATTCCGTATTCATCGATGAGATCACTACGATAAAGTGGGAACCTGTCAGAGAGGTTTTTCGTTCTGTTATTCCGAACCGGCATCCTGTCCTCGGACGACGGCATTGACTTCGACTCCATCGGTCAGGGTCTCGTACCCCAGAACCACCAGCAGATCACCGTCTTTCAGTCCGTCGGTGATTTCCACTTTCTCCCGATTCTCGATACCAAGGCTCACGATGCGTTGTTTTGCCACCATTACAGTGACCGGATCCGCAGATTCCTCGGGTTCATCGATCTCATCCCGAATTGTATCAGCCGGCCCGATCTCCGATGTACCGGCATCCTGGACAGCATCGGCCATAGCAA
>JAKPRU010000920.1 GCA_029557025.1 Candidatus Omnitrophota bacterium
TTTCCTGCCACGACCACAGCAGCGCGCAGATTGCGGCAACCAGAATGAGAGGCCGAAATAACCGCAGCGCCCGATCCACCAGATACCGTCGGTTCGACGGAACCAGAACAGAGCGTTCCACAACCGAGAGCAACCTTGCCAGAACCGTATCCTTGCCGGTCTTGAGCACCTGAACGGTCAACGTTTCGTCGATGACCTTGCCGCCGCAAAGAACTTCATCGTCTTCACGGCACACCACCGGTTCCCGCTCCCCGGTCAATGGCGTTCGCCGAATCCGCGAACATCCCTCGAGAACTTTCCCATCCGCCGGGACGGTGTATCCGGGAGGCACACGTACCAAGTCCCCCGGCTCCAGGTGCAACGCTGTAGTATGAACTATTTTGTCCTGATCGATCCGAAATGCCGGCGCTTTTTCATGCCCCAGGAATTCGCGAATGTCCTGAGCGGCTATGGATTTTGATGTAGCCTCGAGGATCTTCCCCAAGGTAACTAGGAGCATGGTTGCGCACACCGTATCGAAATAGAGAGGTTCTCTTCCATTGCACAAATTTGCAAACGAATACCCATACAGCACGGCACAAACAACGCCAATACACCCTTCAATCGAAAATGAACCGCTCGCCAGGGCCAACACGCACCGTTTGAGCAATGGATATCCGATCAGAATCAGAACCGGAGTCGCCAAAGCCCAGATCAGCCATTTCGCGGAAAGAATAATTTCTTTTTCGTATGGGTGAGCCGGGAGTTCTTCCAGAACCCATCCGATCAGCATGACACACATTGTCAGAAACGTACCGATACCGATCTGTGTCAAAAACCATTTCCCCGAACGTTCCTGTTTTTTTCGTGTGGTGATTTGAAAAAGCAGGAAACAGCCATAGCAACAGAACAAACGGGCGGTTCCGCTGAGTCTCCGCTCGACGGCTTTCGCGGAAATGGGCAAATGGCAATAGGCGCATGTTTCAACGGTAAACATGAGTTCTCCGTCGGAACGTTTATGGGGAGGGAGTAAAGACCATCTCCGACATCTCTGTCGTGACTTGCAGACCGCCCTCCGCACGGATCGGTAAAGCGCGCCAGACCATGATGCACCCGACTCCGAGCACAACAATAGCCATGGCGTGAATCAACCGTGAACGCATCGTCGGTGAAATGAGAAACCCGCTGGTTCCAACCCACCACAGGATCGGCAACATGCCCACGGAAAACCAGGCCATGGTCCCCATTCCGTTGATCACATTCCCCGAAGCGAACGCAAGCGTCAGCCCTGCGTATACCAGCGGACGCGGCAAGAAGCCGTTGAACAAGCCCAGATAAAACGGGGTCAGTTCTCCGAATCGTTCGCGATAATGGGCTGTAATCCGCTCGATGGTTGTTTCTCCCGGAAAATGGTGCAGCAAATGCAGGCGGGTGGGAAATCCCATCATCTCCAAGGAAATCAGCAACATCATCAGCCCCGCACAAAACAATATCCCGGCATGAGCGCTTGTAAGAACGCCACCTTTCAGCA
The DNA here is from genome assembly GCA_029557025.1 of Candidatus Omnitrophota bacterium. Classification (GTDB taxonomy): domain Bacteria; phylum Hinthialibacterota; class Hinthialibacteria; order Hinthialibacterales; family JAKPRU01; genus JAKPRU01. The sequence goes on from JAKPRU010000920.1 coordinate 1,511, forward strand.
GGGTTCTTCCCGCCATCCCGGCAAAAGCGCCCAGAAACAGATAAGTGAATCCATGTCCCACGCTATAGAGGATCAACACCACCAGCCGTCGAATCCGGCCATGGTTGCGCAATGAGAGACTCAGCACAGAGCCGGCGAACGTTTCCCAGGAGCATGCGGACCCAGCCAGTCCCATCAACAGAGAAGGCAAATGCTCCATCGTCGGTGTGCTCCTTGTCGTCATCTCTTCCCCGACCCCGATTCGCCCCACTGCCACCGAGTTGCCCGACTCATCTTACCGTCGGGGCTATAGCGCCGACAGGGAAGTCAAGAGAAACAGCACGTTCGTATCCGCACATCCAGAGAGATTTTTTGCAAGCGGGCTGCCATTCTCCGTCCGGAAGATTGAGGATGGAGTGGATACCTGTTCAACACCGGCGAGATGAATCCGCGCGATGTGCCGGAAGAGAACATACGGACCATGATTCAGGCCGCCCGCAGGACGAGCCGGCAAATGTGAACTCTTACTGCGCTACCGTCCGCCTGACGATTCGTGAACCGTATTCAATAACGCCAGCGCGGCAGCGAGTAGTTTTTCTGCCGAACCGGGCTGCAGCGGGCTGGATCGTGCCCGCCAGGTTTCATACCCGCCGAGTTTGTAAGCTTCCTCGGTTGGAATATATCCTACGTCGTCATTTGCCAGTTCGACACAGAAAGTCCGTTCAAATTGGCTCTTCTTTTTGATTTCAAGACCCAACTCCACAAACGCTTCTCCCGGAAAGGTGGCAATCACCGCATCGCCGATTCGGATTGCCTGTACGGTTGTGGATATCTTCTCCGGCATCTCCGCCATCAGAACCGTCTCCCGCGCGTAGATCTCAGGTAGATCTTTCAGTTCCGGTCCTGCCTTCTTAAGAATTTCCTGGGCCTCTTGAACCTCGGTTGAAGAGGGTTTTCGAATTCCGAGTTCTACTGTTTCCAGCGCTCCCTGCAATGGAATCGATTCGCGATAGGTTATCCCGCCCAAAACCCGCATAGCTTCATCGGCCACGGCCTGCGCGACACGATTCATCTGGTGATAGGGATGGGGCTGAATCAGTTTCTGATGGATATCGACGTTGTTGATATTCCCCGAACAGCCGTTGCTGAGCAGGGCGACACAAGGGGGTTTTGATTCGTCATATTTTCCCCAACTTTGTTCCATAATCCGGCACCACTGACCGAAATAGTCGGCGCTGATCTCCAGCCCATTTCCCCCGCCGACATAATGAAGCGCGTAATTGCCCAGAACCGCGATCGGATATCCGTCTGTATCTTGAACGGCAAGAATCGTCAGATCCGGATCAACGGGTCCGGCAGGTTTGACTACATTCGGATTCTCGTATCCGGGATTCATTTTGACCTGGTCTTCCGTGCGCCCCCATGGATCAGGCGGCACGGTTCCCGGTTTCATAAAATATCGCCGATTGAACACCATTCGTTCCTCATGGCCCAAGCCCCAACCCGCACGCGCCGGACGGAGGTTATTGATCGCACAGCGCACACTATCCGCGATTCGCACGACCAGAAATTTCAAGTATTCCGGATCGGGATCGCTTTGCAAACACGGCTCAGGCGCCGGACCGGTATGGGTGTGTGTCCCGGCGATAAGTACGCATTCCGGGGGAATGCCGGTTTGTTCCGAAATAAGGCGTTTTGCTTCGGAAACCTCACTTTGAGCAATGCCGATCAAGTCGCAAATAACGATGGCAATTTTTGTTTTTCCATCCTCCATAACAAGGCTTCGAGCGTGTAACGGATCATGGACATGCGTCGCTTTGCGATCCACCAGGTGCCCTGCAAGCGAGCACCCCAGAGGCGGTGTGATATCCAGTTTCGCCGCGCCCGCCCGAAATACGCTGGTGTCTTGCGCCGACGCTGTCGGAATCGAAGCGGTTACCAGAACAGCAAACATAAGAATCGTTCCGAATAATCCAAAAACACTTTTCATGGCTCTGTCCTCTTTCTTCTTTTGATAATGATTGTAAGACTATTTTAGGTCGATAGAAATCGGGCAATGATCGGAGCCTGTCACGTCGGCATGAATGGCGGCGTTCATGAGTCGCGGGCGCAACGCCGGGGAGATACAGAAATAGTCGATCCGCCATCCGAGGTTCTTCGCTCTGGCTCCGCCCTTGTAGCTCCACCATGTATAATGCCCGCCCTCTTTTGTGAACTCTCGAAACGTGTCAATGAATCCGCTTTGGATAATGCGGTCGAATCCGGCCCGTTCTTCGAGGGTAAATCCGGCGTTCCCTTCGTTGCCTTTCGGATCGGCCAGATCGATTTCCTTGTGGGCAACATTGAGATCTCCACAGAAAATCACCGGCTTCTTTTTTTCCAATTCCTTCACAAAACGCAGGAAAGCCGGGTCCCACTCTTTTGTACGGTACTCCAGTCGTTCCAGTTCGCTTCCGGCGTTCGGAGTGTAGACATTTACCAGATAGTAGTCGGGGAATTCGAGTGTAATCACCCGCCCTTCGGCATTGTGTTCCGGTTTATTGATTCCGCAGAATACGGACAACGGTTTCTGTTTTGTGAACACCGCCGTGCCGGAATATCCCTTTTTCTCCGCCGGGTTCCAGTACGGGAAATACCCTGGAAGAGACAGATCGACTTGATCGGGGGTTGCGCGAGTTTCCTGTAAACAGAGAACATCCGGCTGTGCGGTCTTTACAAAGTTGAGGAATCCTTTACCGAGAACCGCCCGAATTCCGTTGACGTTCCAAGACATGAGTTTCATGGTGAAGTGATCTCTTGACCTGTACCAGGGGCACGTTGCAACGTGTCCCTAC
>JAKPRU010000931.1 GCA_029557025.1 Candidatus Omnitrophota bacterium
ACGGCATCGCCACGCGCCTCCGCCGTATCGGCCCCGTGCCGTAAACGGCCGGCATGTCGGCGAGGCCGCGGATCTCCGGCACTCCCTTCCGTCCTTGCCGCGCGGCCCCTTCGCCCTCCTGCCGCCCAAGCCTGGGCGGCAGACCAACCCAAATTCATGATTTATCCCCTCAAAATCGTCGAAATCGGGCATGTGTAGAAATGTGATTTATGTAATTTCAATACCTTGAGATTGCGCATGGCCGGAAAAGTGCTTTGTAGTGCCAGAAAATAGCGCCATCGTATTGACAAGGCCATCCTCTCCTGGTATGGTCACGCCATGTTTATCCGGGCATCCTTTCAGAGAAAGAAAACGCAGACCACGTATCAGACGTTCAAGCTCGTCGAATCATTTCGGACGGAGAGAGGACCACGGCAGCGAACCGTAGCAAATCTGGGTACAGACTTTGATCTTCCGGAAGCACAGTGGAAAGATCTGGCGAATCGGATCGAGGAGATGATCACCCGCCAGGAGCCTCTATTTACGTATGCCCCGGAGGTGGAGAGGTTAGCGAGGAAGTATGTCCGGCGAATCATCAAGCAAGGAGGGGATGATATCGTATATCTGATTCGCGCCGGGAAGTCGGCATCCGAGCGGGAATCTATATATTCACCGGATTACCAGATGGTAGATGTCAACAGTACGGACACTGAGGATACCCGTTCCGTGGGGGCGGAACATGTGGTGTTGGAGACGATCCGGGAGTTGGGATTGGATGAGAAGTTAACGGAGCTCGGCTTCAGCCGGTCGTGGAAGGATGTTGCCGTTGCGGTGATCGCAGGTCGCCTGATCAATCCCTGCTCGGAGATGGAGACGCACTGGTGGCTGCAGTACAAGAGCGCCATCGATGAGCTGCTGGGGACGGACTTCAGTCTGCTGCCTCAGGATCGGGTTTACCGCGTCTCGGATAAGCTATTGCAGTGTCGGGATGAGCTTGAGGCGTATTTGAGCTGTACGGAAAAGACGTTGTTCAATCTTCGCGAGACGATTGTTTTGTACGATTTGACCAACACGTTTTTTGAGGGTACGGGGAAGTTAAACAAGAAGGCGAAATTCGGCCCATCCAAGGAGAAGCGCTCTGATTGTCCCTTGGTGACGCTGGGCCTGGTATTGGATGGCGACGGTTTTCCCAAGCGCAGCCGTGTTTTTGAAGGGAATGTGAGCGAAGGGAAGACGTTGGAGAAGATGCTGGAGGGGTTGGAGAGAGAACCCTCGCTGATCAAGCCCTTGGTTATTCTGGATGCCGGTATTGCCACGGAGGATAATCTGCAGTGGCTCCGGGATAATCACCATGAGTATCTCGGGGTATCGCGGCGGCGGAGGCGTCCGATTCCTGATGGATAGCGAGG
>JAKPRU010000940.1 GCA_029557025.1 Candidatus Omnitrophota bacterium
TTGATCGCTTAACTTCTTCAGGAGAGCTACCCGCTCGCCGATAATCTTTTCGCGCTCCGCCTCCAGTGAATTCCGTTGTGACTCCTCCACTTCCGTGGCGCCATTATCGAGCAGCTGGGCGATTTCCAGGTATCGACTCACCGAGGAATCCAGGGACAGGTTGCGGATTTGTTCGTCGGCGAAGATCAGGCGGTTCTTCACCTCATTGACCCCCAGAAGCAGGTCATTGGTTTCACACTGTAATTGGCCGATTTGACGGGGATCGACCTCTTCCCGAAGGGTCAGTTTTGCGATGGCGCCGTGACATTCTGTGGCCGCTTGGCGGACTCTCGTTGCTAATTCGCCGGGACTTTGTGCGAGAATGGTTTCCCAAACACTGGCGGCATGGGAATTCGAGTTTTGCTCCATGAGATTTTCCGGAAGTTCATTACCAAGTATCCAGCCGGCTGTCTGTTTAATTTTATCATAATCAGCGCACCCCGATTCCACAAGGCGTGCATCATCCGCATCTTTCACATGCCCCAAAGTCTCCCGAATCTCGCCCTGAAAGGTATCTCCTGTTGACAGCACAAGGGTGATCTGCTATCTAACTGATTGAAAAGCGTCGTATCTCGGCGCTCTCCAGGAGAGAGTCGCCAGTCTCTCCCAACCCGGACTTAATCCTCCACAGGGGGTACACCAGACGTGGACATATTGCGTAGTGATCGCGAGAAAAGTTTTCCTGCCACCCAATCAACCGCTCAGCCGCCGACCCCGGCCTCTCCCACTGTCCCTTCGCCTCGTCCCCGCGATGAGCAAGCCTACACCACTTTGGGCGAGGATACTCAGTTTAAAGGCACTCTCAAATTTAAGAACACTCTCAAGATTGAAGGCGCCTTTGAGGGCGATATTGCCACCGATGGATATCTCATCATCGGAAAAACCGGCCGCGTAAAAGCCGAAATCAAGGTCGGAAGCAGTATTGTCGAGGGGAAAGTCAACGGCAACATCACCGCCAAGGATGTGATTGACCTTCGAAGCACCGCCGAACTGTTCGGAGACATTCAGGCCTCCAAACTCAAAATAGAGGAAGGCGTTGTATATGTCGGCAAAGCCGATGTCCAGCCCGCAGAGCGACGATCTACTGTGGGGGATGCCTCCAAACGCCCTGTGAAAGAAGAAGACACCAAGTCCGCCGGATGAAAGTGTCTCTACAGCCTCCTTGAGCAACGTCCGAGGCGCACAAGACAGAAAAACACGTTTTGTGCGCCTCTTGTTCTTCTGTCTTTTTTCCCCTTTCCTGCCTTTCTTACCTTTCCGTCCGGGTGCTATATTCCAAGTCTGAATCTCACCTGACGGCATAATGGAAATGGAATCCACTAGACAACGTCTTGTCATCGCTTTTTTACTTCTGGCCGTGTTTGCAACCGGGGTCACATTGCGGTATACGGGTCTCGACTGGGCCATGCATGGCGGCGGCTCAATTCCTCATCCCGATGAACGTCATGTCGGCAATTGTGTCGATAGCATCTATCTCGAACCCGTATCCCCGCGCGAAGAGGGAGAATCTCACTGGGACTACTGGAAACGATATTGGCGTCGTCAACTTTTGGAATCCCGCTCCTCCCGGCAGGGAGATGGCCCGCCCCTCAAGCCGGTGAATTACAATTATGGCTCTTTCCCTTTTTATTGCTATAAGGTCATTCAGGCGATGACCGCGCCGGATTGGTCGCGCATGGTCAGCCCGGCAGTGTATCGCGTTCTCCTGATTGGTCTTCTATTTGTAATTGTTCAATTCTGCCGGTCCATGCGTGAGGCAGGTTCCAAACCCGGCCTGTACCTGAAAATCCTCCCGCTCTGCATTGTTCTTCCCCTCCTGGGCTGGTTCCTTCTGGAAATAATCCCGCGTTCACTGGTCAATGTGACAGATATCCCGCCGAACTGGGGGCTGGGGACCATTCTGGTCGGGCGATTTGTTACTGCTTTATTCGGTTCTCTCACGCTGCTGGTGGTGTATCTCATCGGCAAAGATGCCTACGGTCGGTGGACCGGCCTTCTCGCGGCAGCGTTTCTTGCGGTGGCCGTGCTTCATGTGCAGCTCTCCCATTTCGCTACGGTGGATATCATCCTGGCGTTCTGGATTGCTGTGGCCATTTTCAGTTTTCACCGAATCGCGCTGAGTCCTCGATTCCCCTATTACCTCCTGGGAGCGGTTGCAACCGGGTTCGCAGTCGGGACCAAGTGGAGTGCCGTCACGCTGCCCGGCATTCTTCTGCTCGCCCATGCCATCGGAACTTGGGGGAAAGAAGAATACGGGCAAACCGGGCGGTGGATTCATAGTGTTTGGCTGCTGTTAAGCGGCTTGGTCCTGCTTCATTTCTTCCGGGCAACCTCTTCCATATCGCCACCATTTCATGTCACACTTGCCTCATTCCGCGATTTTTATCTATCTCATATTATTGGATTTGCATTTATCTGTCTCATTCTATTTCTAATTTCGGTTTTCCTGCTGTATTGCCGAAGTTGGTGGCATGGGCATGGACGATGGGGAATGTCCGTGTTGGGGGTTTATCGGCCCTGGATTTATCTGCTGATCTCCATACCGGTTGGGATCGCAGCCTTGTTTGTCGCGGAACCGCTCGCCTTCCTGGATGCCGCATCATTCGCGCGGGATGTCACCACTCAGCACGGTCTCATCGTCACTGGAGACACCCCTGCTGTCTATACGCAACAGTATGTCGGCACAATGCCAATCTTCTACAGTCTCGACAACCTGTTCTATCCGTCGCTGGATTGGGTTACGGCGTTCTTCGCGATTGCCGGAGCCTGTTTCGCTGTCTATACGGCGGTGAAATACCGGAACGCCTCAGATATCCTTTTGCTTGCGTGGGTTCTGCCGAATTTCTTCCTGTATAGCACATTTCTGTGCAAGTTCCCCCGATATCTGATCACCATCGTTCCGTTTTTGTTGCTGTTCGGTGCACGGCTCCTGGTCGTCATGGCGCGCATCCGTCCGGCGATGTATTCCCCCGCCCTGGCGAACTGGCCTCTATGGGCAATTCGTGGCGCAAAACGGATCGGGGCTATCGGGATTGTTCTTTGTCTTCTCTGCGGCACGGTTTACGGTATAGCCTATCTTCAGGTTTATCTTCGTCCCCACACCTATTACCAGGCCGCCGACTG
>JAKPRU010000969.1 GCA_029557025.1 Candidatus Omnitrophota bacterium
CGTCCCCCAAGATCCAGCAACCGCAACCCGCAATCCCGAGCCCAACGCTCCGCCATCGGTTCACTGTACTTGAGCTGGTTCAACCAAACCTGAGCCTGCACCTCATCGTTTTTCACAACGCAATTGTTGTTGCCGTGCAAACGATACAAATACAGACACTCATCAATATGACGAATCGCGCCAAAACCGTAGGAAACCGCCATTCGGCAACACAGATCATGATCGTCCCCAAACCGCATGGACGCATCATGTCCGCCAATCCCAAAATAGGCATCACGCCTCCAAGCACGCACATGATTCGGTGCCCACTCAATCCTGCGAAACGACGCCGGACTCGAAGGCCATGCAATCATCTGCTGCAACAGCTTGCCGTGCCACTCGAACAAACGGGACCGCCACCCCCAATATTCCGAATACACACGGGGAGTCCATGTCCCATGCTGAAACTCCGCACAGTTGGAATACGTCATCACAACCGCCGGGTCGCGGAACGTCGCCTCGATCATCTCCAAAGCATTTGGAGTCAACATATCGTCCGCATCCAATTCAACCAGGATGTCTCCACGAGCCGCCATGCAACACTCACGCTTCAGCCTGCCGACACGGTTCTTTCCGTCAGACTCGTCCTCCAGGAGGATCGGTCTTACCCGACCATCCCTGCAAATGGAGGGCTCCACCATTCCACCGGCGTTGCGCCCAACAATCCACTCCCAATCCTTGTGCGTCTGATTCACAAGCGACGTGTAGGCATCGTTTACAAACGGCATGTGAGACTCAGGAAGCGGCGTAATTACGGAAATCATACGTATTCCTTTCTATGCGGACATATCCACCCAAATCATGCCGGAAAAACAATCCTCCGGTTCCGTCGCCTGTACGCGAGCCGCAACAATGGTCATTACGGCATCTTGAACTCGTTCCGAGGTGTAGTATTGGTTGATCGATCCTTCCACCAAGTCGTCCGTCGTCTTGGTCGCAAACCAGGAATCCGCCCTCGAATCCGTGTGATAGGATGTGTGATCGTCATCCTCCAACCCGGATATGGACCCATGATCAATATCGATCATGCTTCCGTCGATCATGCTTCCGTCGATCATGCCGTCCGAGTTCAGGATTACGGGTTTTCCGGCCATTTCGCTTCCGGATGTTGCGGACTTATATTCATCTTCGGTGAAATACAATTCGTTGAGTTTCTTGAGGTTCTCCCTAACTGCAATCAGAAATCTACGAAGATCCGTGGTCTCCACATTCGGGACGGTAGGCAATCTCATTAGAATGCAATCCCCTTAATGATGATCTCACTGACCTTGAATCCTTCATCCGCACCGTCGGTCCCCCATTTGAATTGATGGAATCTCCCGGACTGATCCATATAGAGAACCTGACTTCCTGTGCTCAGTTGTGACGCACTTCCGATTCCGGTCCACGACGCGGCATTGACCGCCTGCTCCGATTGTCCGGTTCTCCAATACACATCAATATTGAAGTTCCCGGAAGTGGGTCCGATGAAGTGAATCTCCTGAATCCGCTTGGTTTTTGTGGCGTCCGGCTGAAACATGATCGGCTCGATCCTCCATGCGGAGAATGCCGATCCGTTGAAATTATCTCCGTCCATATATCTGAAGTAGACCTTCCCAACAGCAGCCCCTCCAGGCACCGCAAACAACATCCTATTGGAGGTCGTTTGGTAACTCGAAAACTGTCCCGTGGCCGAAGACCATTTCCCGTAGGCTGTTCCGAGTTGCGAGAATGTGTATCTACTGTGAATCTGATCAAAGAGGAATGCCGTGGTCGGTATGTTGCTTCGCCTCCACTGTTTGGTCGCCGTGTTGTAGTACAATAGAGCATTCGGATAGCTCGATCTGTTCAGCGGGACCGCCCAGACAATTTCCGGACTATAAGGAATCGGTTTCCCATAAATTATCCCGTAGGAGCTTTGATCTATGGTGTCAAGAAGAGGCTCGACGGCGTCGGAAATCACCAGGTAGTCCCTACCTCCTGCATAGGCCACAAATCCCTTGTCTCGGTCGAAAAAATAATGAGCGTTCCCAGTGTCGATGATGCTCCAATGAGAATCCGTTCCGGTTCCGCTTACCTGGGCATAGAGAGAAAACGGGATAGCGTAGTCAGGTTGATAATCCAAGATATGAATGCTTTGCCTCCCATAGACAAGGCACGCCATGTCCCCCATTCTCTTGATTCCGGTGATTCCAATATCATTGTCCGGTTTGTAGATCTGATTCGACGCCGGGAAACTCAACGTCGTCATTGATGGGAGAGCTTCAGTCCATCGAATGTCGATGTTTCCGTTATCCTGATCGGAATGGGCCCCGATGATTCTTTGGTGAAATTGCTCCAGATACTTGAACTTGTATTCATGCCCTACCTGGATCAATTTTGAGAGATAAGCATCTCCATGCCTCCATTTATACGGTGTCGTCGTGAGGTCCGAAATCACGGCATACGCGCCGTATTGGATGGCGGAGACAAGGCCGGTTTTCTGAAAGACTGTTGAAAATGTTGAAGTTGTCCCTGGGTGGACGGCGCTTGTCTCGTATATCGACCCAACGGCGAGAGTGGTTGGAAGTGCGTGTACGACTCCACCGATTATGGCGATACGATTCCGGTTTTCCCCGTCATCCAAGGTGAAATATTCCTGGCAGGAATAGTCCGACGTGACGTAGGATGTCATATTGGCGTATCCCATAATCCTACGAAGCTGACCCGGAACCGTGACGTTGTCCCAGTTGTACCCGTTTGTAGCATCGACGGGATCGTACACATCCATTGATAACCAGCTTCCATCCTGCTGTTGACTCCACAGGGAGGGATCCGCCGGGTCGGCCTTCGCGCTGGTTCCCCCAAGAGGCTTTATTCTTACAGAAAATCTCTGAGCCATCCATTCCTCATCTGTTATACCCACGAGTAGGCGTCTTCGATGTAACGCCGTTCAGTCCTCTCACCCCAGCCGATACTGATGTCCTCATTCTGGATATCCACGTCGCGCTCGATCAGACGCTGAATGTAATATTCAGCCTTCTGTTCCACCAGCATCATCTCTTGAGGGAATTCAAGAGTATCCATGCTCTTTTTCAGCTCTGCGAGAGCCGTATGGACAATCGCCATGAATGCGAGCTGATTGTCCTTGGACGCGAAGAGATGAAGTCCGCCGGCACCGGTATCCGCAGTAAACGGAGCATGATATTTTTGATACCAACATCGGATGGAAATGGTTTCATCCGCATGGCAGTTGAAAAGGAACCGATCCGCCAACCTGGTGTAGTATGTTGGCTTCCCGCGAGTTCTGGAAGCATAATCGACATACCCGAAGGTATTGTGGAATTTGCGATCATCCATGAACTTTATGGAGCAATAGTCCTCGGTCCCGGCCCTGGTCCAAAACATGGCGAGAACATCCTTGAAGTACCCGGAAGCCCCCCCCATCGTGGTGAAAGACGCAAGGTCCAGGTAGTAGCTTCCTTCCGTAAGATTCGCGGAATCCGGCGTGGTTGCTCGAAAGCATCTGAAGTTGTGGCGGTGTGAAATTTCCTCTACGGCGAGATCGATTGCATCATTTACTTGGGTTAGTTTGGATGACTGATTTACTTGGGGGAAATAGAGGTAAATCTGATTTCTGATCTCAGTCCTGGATTTGTTTGCCAATGCATGGAACCTCCATTATTTGAACTTGTCACGATTGGAAAGATACACCTTTTGGAACTCGACGAGCTCCTTTTCCAATTTCGCAACGTGCACCACAAGTCTTGAAAGAAGGTCTCGAAGCTCTTCGGTCCGTTTGATCCTCTTATCCATATAGACCGGCTCCGGGACCATCCTCCCCGTAGTGCGGTCCAATTCAGCGTAGGAAAAAAGGACTCCATCCTGCTCCAAATACTTTGCGTCCTGCTCGATAACCGCACTTGACGGCTTCGTATGGTCAAACTTTGGTATGGATTTTGCAGCTTCGCTCATAAGACCCCTTGTTTTTTTAAACGATAAACTTCCATTATCCGGTCATAGACCTTTGTCTTCCCATGCCCCTCCCCGGTGCATGCAGGAATCATCATTCCGTATTCGCCCCAAATCTCCTTATCAACCATGCACACACGGTTAAAGGTAAACCATTTCGCATATTTATGTAGAAGGTGACATGGGCTGCATGCACAATCCGCCTCAAGACTGAAATCGTTCCTGAATGTCGCGGTTGCGTTCAGCCTCGAAGAATGACTCAAAAGACAGATCTTCGGAGTGTCGAAACAGCCGGATGCATTAATAATGCTGGATTCAGGACCTATCACAAGGTCTACAAACTTTGTCAGCGCGAAAATCCTCATGATAGGCTGTTCCTCGAATCCCGTATTCCAGACCCGTTCGTGTTGAAAAGAAAGGACCATCTCGTTGAAGGTTCCGGCTGCAATGATGAAAGCTCTCGGAATCTTTCTAAGAACCTCTCTTGCGACCTCCTCATAATGGAGATATCCCTTGTGTGTCGAACTCCCGGCCAATGCCCATAAAATTACGAAATCCTTACGATGCTTTTGACGAAAATTCCTTGCAAAGATGATGTCGTCATGCGAGAAAAACAGTTGCCCGGTTCTCAAACCATTGGGTTCATAGCCGGCTTGTCGTATGGTCTCATCGTAATAATTCTTCCCGAGACATTCCTTCCTTCGTTTTCCAACCGGCCAAAAGTATCGCTCATCAGGATAGGGAAACAGATATCTTCCCTCTATGGATCCGCTGAGAACAACCGTCTTGTCGTAATCCTTTCCCATCTCGTCGTAATAGTCCCCCAGTTCCTCGATGGGAACGCAGTTGTCCTCTAAATGAATGAATTCACTGATGTTGGGATTTCCTGACAGAATATTCTTCCCGCGTTCGTTGGTCAGAACATGGACATCATATCCGTCCTGTTTCAGGTAGGGAAGACAACAGGAAGATATGACCATATCCCCGATTGCCCCATGACGGATGACAAGAGCTCTAGGTTTTGACAAAATACCAGCTCCTCCATTCCGGTTCCTGGGTGACGTATATTCTGATCCCACGACTTTCCGCATATTCCTCGACGGCTCTCTTCACACCGAATTCCCCGAACTCGTTCTCCCCGTCGAGGAAATCATGACCGGCCACGATCCCTCCTGAACAAACCTTTGGGGCCCACAAATGAAGGTCCTTCTTCACGGCCTCATAGGAATGATCCGCATCGATATAGATCCAATCCAGATAACGATCCTGAAAATGGAGCGATGCGGTCTCGGAATCCATC
>JAKPRU010000980.1 GCA_029557025.1 Candidatus Omnitrophota bacterium
GCCTCCAGGTTCGGTTCCGTTCCCGCTGCTGCGATCACGACATCCGGTTCTTCGTCTCCGCAAGTCGAAGCCCAGTCGATGACTTTCAAGCCATCTTTGACCAATACTTCCGCTTCTTCAGCCGAGTAGAATTGCGGACGCGGGTGTTTCGAAGATACGATCAGGTTGATCTGTTCTTCGGAAGCCATCGTTTCCGCCATCACGGCCATCAAGGAGTTCGCATCCGCCGGCAAGTATTCGCGGATGAATTCCGGTTTCTTCTCAGCCAAGTGCGTCAACAAACCCGGATCTTGGTGGGTGTAGCCATTGTGGTCCTGTTGGAACACGGTCGAAGTCGCGATCAAATTCAAGGACGGATAGTGTTTGCGCCACGTCTGTTCTTTGGCTTTGCGCAACCATTTGAAATGTTGGGTGATCATCGAATCAACCACGCGCAGGAAGGCTTCGTAACTGGCGAAGAAACCATGGCGCCCAGTCAGGACATAGCCTTCCAGGAAACCTTCGGCCTGGTGTTCGGACAACTGCGAATCGATGACACGGCCGGACGGAGAAAGCCATTCATCATACGCAGGATCGATCGCTTCCATCCAGACGCGGTTCGTCACTTCGAAGACTTTGTTCAGGCGGTTGGATTTGGTTTCATCCGGTCCGAAGATGCGGAAATTATCCGGATTGTCCACGATCAGGTCGCGCGCAAAGTTGCCGAATTCGATCATGTCCTGGGCAATGACTGCGCCCGGTACGGTCGTGTCGACGGCATACTGCTTCCAATCCGGAATATTGAGCGGTTTCGGATCGATACCGCCGTTCGTGACCGGATTCATAGCCATCCGTCGGTCGCCTTTCGGTGCCATTTCTTTCAATTCAGCCACCAATTGGCCTTCGGCAGTGAACAGTTCTTCGGGACGGTAGGACTGCATCCAATCCACCAGCGCATCGATGTGTTGCATATGATGCGCATCCACCGGAATCGGCACTTGGTGAGCGCGGAAGCCGCCTTCGATCGGTTCACCGTCCCATGTTTGCGGACCCGTCCAGCCTTTCGGGGTGCGGAAAATGATGACCGGCCAAACCGGCATCTTCGCTTCGGCTGCGGAGCCTTTACGGGCTTCGGTTTGGATCGCTTTGATTTTTTCGACAGCCGTATCCAACACTTGCGCCATGATCGGATGCACCGCTTCCGGATCGGTCCCTTCCACGAAAAACGGCTCCCAGCCCATGCCGTTAAAGTACTGCGTCAATTCTTCGTTCGATTTACGGTCGAGGATCGTCGGATTCGAGATTTTGCCGCCGTTCAGGTACAGGATCGGCAAGACAGCCCCATCCGTGACCGGATTAATGAACACATTGGAGAACCAACCAGCCGCCAACGGACCGGTTTCAGCTTCCCCGTCACCGACGACAGTCGCCGCGATCACTTCCGGATTGTCGAAGATAGCGCCGGTCGCGTGAGAAAGCGAATAGCCGAGTTCGCCGCCCTCATGGATCGAGCCGGGTGTTTCCGGTGCCGCATGGGAAGCGACCCCGCCGGGGAAG
>JAKPRU010000994.1 GCA_029557025.1 Candidatus Omnitrophota bacterium
AACCCGTCAGTCCATAAATCGTGATCCTGGCCCCATCGTTCACGAGCAGGACATCGCCCACCCGCGAACTGTCCGCCGGATTCTCCGTCTGCAAATGCACACGAGAAACCGTCGCGTTCTGTGCCCACACCGGGGCAGACAAGAGGCTGCTTACCATCAACAACCCGCTCACAAGGGCAACCGTGGTGAAAAGCCTATCGGCCTTTTTCATTATCATTCCTCCTCAGGTTCCTGAGTTAAATCTACCCAGTGTTAGTCGCATCGAGCCGGCTTCGTTTCACAACGATCCGTCTTCGACCTTACTATACCCCAACAGCCTGGGAGAGAGCCACCGGGCTGTCGATTTCCACATCCTGCATTGCTTGACTCCGGATATCCTCCACCGTGACATTCACGGCGGAAACCGAATGTCCGATCATCTCTTCGATCCAATGTTTCACTTCGCTCTGAAGAGTCGCCGCAATCTGCGGGATGGGCATTTCATCCCACAAAGTCACGTTCAAATCCACAACCACATCCCCGGCGCCAACCGCAACTTTCACTCCGCGAACCACATCGCCATTCCGTAAAAATCCCTCGGCCCGTTGAACATCCAAACCGCCGATAGCCGCTACACCGGGCGCCCGACAGGCACACAAAGCGGCAATCGTGGCAAACACATCATCCGCGACACTCGGATCGCTCAAATTCGTCGTAGTGATCTCATCCATTTTCTCTTGGCAATTTCTCCGCGGCTATGGCTCCTTTAGCCACTCGATCTCTCATATATTTGCCGGCCTTAAATTGTACAATATTTCTTGCCGGAACGTCAGCAGATTCTTTGGTCACCGGATTCCTTCCTACACGCGCCGGTGTGCGCTTCACCCGAAATACACCAAAATTACGAACTTCAATACGCCGCTCACGGGCCAGGGTTTCAATGAACGAATCAAATACGCATTCTACTATGGTCTTCGTGTGACTCTTTTTCTGGCGCGTCCGTTGCGAGACGATTTCAATAATTTCTTTTTTGGTCACGGCGATTTCTCTGTCTGCCCAGTGGCTCGAAAAGAATCCTTCTTCTTCCGTAAACACCACCTCTGCCTTCAACAGCGCGGCACAGCTTTACAGCCTGCGCCGCATGATGAATTGCGGGGATGGGATTTGAACCCATGACCTCCGGGTTATGAGCCCGACGAGCTACCACTGCTCCACCCCGCGTCACTCCTTCTTAAACACTCTCAAAACGACCGTACGTTCCTATCGTCCTCGACGCACCTGATTTCTAACGATTAAGGTAAAAGTACAGTATAGCGATGCCCTTCTTATGTCAAGGTGAATTTTGCCTCCGCGGACACAGAAAAACACTCCCTCTCGGCATTATTCCAGGTTTATATCCCAAACGGACAATCCGGAGAAACCTGGTCGGGAAGTGGACCGGTTATCCGGACCGCCTTCAAGACGGATGTTCTGCCTTCCATTTGACAACCACTTCTCCCTTTCGAGTATAGCCTAACCGCTCCCGAACCGCACCCTCCCAAGCCAGGGGATCGGTCTCCAGGGCTTTCGCCTCTGCTCGCAACCGATCCCGCTCCCTCGTCAGGTCCAAAATCTCCGTCTGAACACGCTCCACTTGCTTCTCAAAAACCGCCAAACGCTGATGCCGTTCGGCAACAAACCATCCACCGACAAGTACCGCTGCCAGCAGCAGAATCATCAGGGCCGGCGTAAACAGGTCGTGCAGGATGCCGTTCTTCAGACTCATCTAAGCACCGTAAACTCAGACACTTGAACGCGCAAAAGCCTTCATTCCCATGAACCGGGCCGCTTTGCCCAGCTGTTCCTCGATGCGCAAAAGCTGGTTGTATTTTGCCAGCCGATCCGTACGAGACAGCGATCCGGTCTTGATCTGCCCGGCGTTGGTTGCCACGGCCAGATCGGCGATGGTCGAGTCCTCCGTCTCGCCGCTCCGGTGTGAAATGATATTCGTATAGGAATGCCGTTTCGCCATCTCAATAACGTCCAGAGTCTCCGTTAAGGTACCGATTTGATTCAACTTAATGAGAATCGAGTTTGCGATTCCCTTGTCGAATCCCTGCTGAAGACGAACCGGATTGGTCACAAACAAATCATCGCCCACAAGCTGGATTTTGCCGCCAAGCTTCTCGGTGAGCAGCTGCCATCCCCTCCAGTCGTTTTCGTCCATCCCATCTTCAATAGAAACAATGGGATATTTCTTGCACAACCCAGCATAAAACTCGGTCAATTCCTCGGCCGTCTTCTCCGCATCTTTCTCGGCTTTCAGAACATATTTTTTCTTCTGCTTGTTATAGAACTCCGAGGCGGCGCAATCCAAAGCGATCGCAACCTGCTCACCCGGCTTATATCCGGCATTCTCAATGGCTTCCATAATCAGGCTCAGGGCCTCGGTGTTGTCTTTGACTTCCGGCGCAAATCCACCTTCGTCGCCCACTGCCGTATTCTTGCCCTGCGAAGACAGGACCTTCTTAAGCGCGTGGAATATCTCGGCTCCCCAGCGCAACGCTTCGGAAAAACACGGTGCGCCATGAGGCACAATCATGCACTCTTGGATATCCAGATTATTATCGGCATGGGCGCCGCCATTGACCACATTCATCATGGGAACCGGCAAAACACACGCATTGCTTCCGCCGATATAGCGATATAAAGGCTGACAAAAAGCCTCAGAAGCCGCTCGTGCTGCCGCCAGGGAAACGCCCAGAATGGCATTCGCGCCCAACTTCTTCTTGGATGGCGTCCCGTCGAGCTCCAGCATCATCAGGTCCAAACCCCGCTGATCGCTGATATCCCATCCGATCAATTCAGGTTCAATGGTCTCATTTACATTCTTGACCGCTTTTAGAACACCTTTCCCGCCATAGCGTTTCTTGTCTCCATCCCGCAACTCCAGGGCCTCATGCTCACCGGTGGAAGCGCCGGAGGGCACAATCGCTCGACCCATAATTCCATTGTCCAAATGCACTTCTACCTCAACCGTCGGATTTCCACGGGAGTCCAGAACTTCGCGGGCGTGAACCATTGTAATGATGAAATAGTCAGGCATTGATGTGTCCTTTCATTACATCCCGTGCCTTAAACTGAACCAATTTCACGGGAATGAGCATAACTTCCGGTAGAATAACGAATTAACGGGCTTCTGTCAACATTGCATCTCAATGTTTCAGTCACGCTTTCCTCCTGATTGCTCGACCTTACTTAATTCCTTCTGATTCCGTGGGTTATCAAATGCCCACTCTGTCCTCATTGTCCCCCCTTCTTTTCTTCAATCCGCACTTCCCAATCCCCAATCGACAATCCCACCGCTCTGGAAGTGGCCCATTGTCCGGCGATAGACTCTGCTTGAGGGTTGCACAAGGCTCAGGTTCGACATTTTGTTTGTTGAGGAAAAATAATGCGACAGGCTTCGCAAACGTTGCATAAATTGATTCACCGGCAGACTCTCTTATGGCTGATGCCGGTGTTGCTCGTCTCCGCAGGCTGTAAGACCGTTTCGCCACGGAAGGCTCCTTCCGCCATGATGGCCCCGCCTGAAGTTTCTTCGGTTACGCCACCTGTCCAGCCGGAAGCGTCGGTTGAAGTGGAACCACCGGCGACGGTCGGGGACATCACCAGGGAGCGGAAACTGACCAAGGGGCAAGAGAACCTGATCCTTCAGGAGCTATGGGCCGGAACACTGGCGCACCAGAAAGGGGAGATTGAGGAGGCCCGTCTTCATTATCAACGGATTCTTGACATTGTGCCGGATTCTCCTCATGCGCTATGCCAAATGGCAAAGACTTATTTGGAAACGGAGGATTATGATAAGGCGTTGAAGTACGCGGAGAAAGCGGTCCAGGCGGATCCCTCCAAGACCGATGCCCTCGAGATCCTGGGCCAGGCGTATGCGCAGAAAAAAGAATATGCGAAAGCCGCCGAGCAGTACCAGCGGATTCTGGAACTGAACCCGCATTCCATTCCCGCTTTGCAGCAGCTGGCGGAAATGCGGGCGCTGGATGGAAAAGTCGATGAGGCGGTGGAGATCTATCGTCGGCTGGTCGTGGCCGATCCGAGTCGATCGGGGCTGTATTATTTTTTCATTTCCTCGATTCTGACCGATGCGCAGCGGTATCCGGAAGCGATTGAGGCTTATCTGAAACTCCTTGATGAATACCCCGATCATTACAAAACCTATTTTGATATTGCCGATTTGTATGAGAGGCTGGGCAAGGTCGATGAAGCGGTGGATGTTTTTCTTCGCGCTTTGAAACAGGGACCGCCGCCCCAGGTGGAGACATTGGTGCGTTCGCGCCTGGCCCGTCTGTATTTACGTCGCGGCTCGCGCGCGGAGGCTTATGCGCAATATGCGAGGATTCGCCAGCTGAATCCGGAGGACAAAAACGCCGTGTCTACCATGGCCCTGCTCCTTCTGCACGACAAGGAGTATGACCGTGCGCTCGGCCTGGCGGATGAATTGCTCGCGGCGGACCCCATGGATCTTCAATCCGTCTTGCTCAAATGCGACATTCTCGCGCAAAAAGATCAGTGGAAAGAGAGTGCGGACCTGTTCCTCAAGGCTTTTCAGGATGTCATCGACCAGGTCGCCAAAGGACAGTTTACACCGGACCGCGCGGATGAGTTTTGTGCCGCCCTGCTGGAGGCCAAAACACGAGTTTTGTTTATCCGATCCCAGCGGGTCGATGCGCTGATTCGGGTACTGCGTGATGGAATTCAAAAATGCCCCGAAAGTCGCTACTTTCCGCTGGCGCTCCTTGTCACGCGGGTGGAGGCCGATCAGAAAGACGCTCAGCTGACCGAGGAGATCGAACAGGTCCTTCGGCAATGGGATTCCTCGGTAGGAGAGAACGATCGCAAGAATTATCTGCTTTATCTCGCGGCATTGTACGAGAATGGGACCCTCGGAACTCTCTCGGAGGGTGAATTTGCGCCGATCGTCATCGACATTCTTCTTCAGGCATCCGAGAAGTTCACGGATGATGCCGCCTCTCCCCTGATCCTCTCTATTCTTCAGTTCAATGCAAGCGACTGGGCCAATGCGGAAAAATCCCTTTTGCTTGTCACGCAACGAACCCCCCCCAGCGATCCCAAACACCAGGAGGCGCTCGAACGTCTGGCATTGGCCTACGAGAAAATGAAACGCGTGGATGATGCGATTGGTGTGATTCGCAAGATGATTGAAATCGCGCCGGAAAAGGCCTCCCCATACAATATGTTGGGGTATCTGTATGCGGAAAATAACCGGAACCTGGAAGAGGCGGAGACCCTTGTCAAAAAAGCGCTGGAAATTGCTCCGAATGACGGGAATTTCATCGACAGCCTCGGATGGGTGTACTATCGCCAGGGCCGATATCAGGAAGCGTTGGATACATTGATTCTTGCCAGGCAGAAAAGCGGGCAAGACCACCCGGTGATTTGCGACCACTTGGGAGATGCCTATCAGGCGATGGGAAAGATACCCGAAGCGGTTGAACTCTGGCGGCGCGCTCTCGAAATCGGTCCGCAGTATCCGTTCGATTTCACCCCTGAATTCAAGCGCGCTGTGGAAGACAAAATCCGCAAATCGGAACAGCAACTGACACCATGAATCTCTCAAAAGAACCTGACACGGTGGCGGATCTTCTTACCGCCCTGAAGGATATTTTGTCTCCCGAACGGATTCAGCACTGTATCGGTGTCCGGGACACCGCGGTGGAGTTGTACCGGGCCTGGAATGGGGATTCGGCGGACATCGAAATCCTATCGCAAGCGGCGCTTCTTCATGATGTGGCGAAAGAAATGGATGGCGAGGCGATGCGGCAGGCGATTGCCGAAGGCTGGATTGTGTTCGGTAATGACCTGCTGGAAACGCGCGGCCTGGTTCATGCGCCTCTGTCGGCAGCGTACGCGGAGCGCCGGTTCGGCCTGCGGGACCGGGAGGCTCTGTTTGCCATCGCCTAT
>JAKPRU010001016.1 GCA_029557025.1 Candidatus Omnitrophota bacterium
CGAATTCCATCCAGAAAATCGAGCGATATAAGCGAAATCAGGACAAAATGCAGACCCGCCAGCCATAACACGGAACCCGCGAAAAGTCGCCAGAGATCATGCGTGTGAAGAAAACCTTGCGTGATCTGCAAAACTCGAAAGGTATTGCGCTGGAAGGCCTGGTATCCCACGTTATTGTAGAAAGCCACGCCGCCTTTCGCCAACAGCACGGAAACCAGCAACAGCCCGACAACGACCAGGTACGCAAGATCAACGAATTGACTGAAACTGCTCAAAACGGCCGGCAAGACGCCCGGAGCCTCCGCACCACCGCCCCTGAAAACGGGCAGCGCCCTCCATAATCCCCGAATCAACAGAATCAACACAATCACAATCCAGGGGATGGCACGCTGCAATTTCCCTGTCGGATTCCCCAAGGCCGATTGAATCGGTTTGCAGAAAAAATCGGTGATCTGAAATACCGCCTGGCATACGGGGCCGAGACCGTAATAGAGATACTCTTCCAGGAAAAACCGCACCACCAGCAACACCAGAATGATATTGACAATATGGTCGAGAAGGCTCATCGATAATCCTTCCGCTTGATATCAGGCAAACGTTTTCTGCAAGTACGAGAGGCTATCGCGCGCGATGGTCTCCGGGTCCGGAGAGTAATCGAACACTTCCACGGAGACATATCCGTTATAGCCGATTTTTTTCAACGCGGTTGCAATCGGCTTAAAGTCCACATCCCCGAATCCCGGTCCGCGTTTGTTCCGGTCGTTGGCGTGAAAATGCCGTAGAAGATCGGCGTTCTTTTCAATCACCTGCGGGATCGTGTCCCTTTCCCCGCCGCACATCGCCTTGACATCCAGATGGAGACGCAGATGGGATGACCCCACAGCATCGATCAGGTCTCTGGCCTGATCGGCACACGTAATCATGTTGGTCTCGAAAGGGGTAAGCGGCTCGAAACAGATCGTAATCCCGCGATTCTCGGCATGAGGAGCGATTCCTTTGAAGAAGTCCACGGTTCGCAGCCAGGTGTCGCGGTAGGTTTGACCCTCCAGCATATTTCGCTGCTGGGGCGAACCCCATACCATGATCTTGCCGCCGATATCCGCGCAGAAGTCGATCAATGCGCGGGCATAATCGGCGGTCTTCTCACGAATCGATGCCTCCGGGTGGTTCAAGTGCAATCCTTTCGGACTGACCAGGAGCCAGTGCAACCCGACAATCTCCAATCCCACATCGGTGGCAATCTCGGCAATTTCCTTTCGACGCCCGGGTGAGATTTCCTGAACAGAGTCTGCCAGGGTAAATGGAGCTACCTCAATACCTTGATATCCGGTCTTTGCGACAAATGGGCAAGTTCTTTCCCAACTCCAATTCTGGAACGTCTCATTGCAGATCGCGAATTTCATCGTTTCCTCTCACAGGGGCGAAATTTTGAAATAGTACTTCTTGTACCATCTTTCCATGGGATTTCCAAGGTTCTGGAAAAAGCCCGATAAAAGAGACCGGCAGACCGTGGGGATGCAAAACGGTCTGCCGGTCTCATGCAGTCGCATAGGATCCCGCTTCAGGAAACATTCACCGCAATTTGTTTCGGTTTTGCCTTCTCCGATTTGGGAAGCGTAAGGGTCAGGACTCCATTCTCCAGGTTTGCGGAAATCCGTTCGCTGTCCACGGCATCGGAGAGTTCAAACTGACGGAAGAAATTCACCAGTTCGAATTCGCTGTAGACCGGATTGCCCGAAGCCTTGTGAGTCGGTTTCCCCTCAATGGTCAGAATGTTGTTATATACGTGGACTGCAACGGAGTCCTTATCGACACCCGGCAAATCGGCAACCACCTTGAGGGCATCGTTTTCCTCGTAGATATCCACCGGCGGGGCGATATATCGTTCTTCGGTTCGGGTTTTCTCCCATTCCGGGACGATTTCCTGCTGTTGAGTTGTTGTCGGGTAAGTTTTTTCAGCCATGACCGTATCCTCCTTATCTTATTCGCTCAGCCAACCTTCACAGAGATCCGGCGGGGGATGGCTTTCTCCGCCTTGGGAAGGGTGATGAGAAGAATGCCGTTCTTGTAATCGGCGGTCACCTTGGTGTCGTTCACCTCGGTGGGCAATTCGATGGATCGAACAAACCGTCCGGCGGCTCGTTCGCTGCGGTGGTATTGTTCCGGTTTGGCATCGGGCGCAGTATGCAATTTCTCACCGGAGATGGTGACGGTGTTATGTACGACGGTGACGTCCAGGTTTTGGGTATTCAGACCGGGAGCCAGCGCCTCAAGGTAGATGAATTTCTCATCGTCATACATATTGACGAGAGGGTATTGACGGGCGGCACGCCCCGGCAGGAAAGCGCCCTGACGCCGCGCTTGGAATGGAAACAATTCACTCGCCATCCGGTCCATTTCTCGCCGGAGGCTTTCGATTTCTTGAAACACGTTTGGTCTCGGCATGATCGGTTCCTCCTCTTCTCAGGTTTTTGATCTTCGTGTCCGGTTTACTTTAGAAGCAGCAACAGGTATGCCTATTTGCAGGAACCCTCATAAGTATTTGATTTGTAAGTACTTACTGTCGCACTGTTTCAGGCGGCTTGTGTCAACATGACACAGCGGGATGAGACCAATTGTTCAAATAGGCTAGTGTCCCAGGAGTGGGCAGAGGGGATACCGTGTTTGTAACGAACTTCTACCACAGCATAGAGTTTTCGGTTTCTATTCGGTTCTATTTAGGAATCTAGAGTCCACACGGGCTAAAATTCTTTCGACGATGGAATGCCCCTCTTCATTGAATCGATTGTCTCCCTCAGCCACCGAGAACCCACAAGGGGCATTGGAGCCGCCCGAACTGGGCGTGCCGAATGGTTGACAAGCAATACTTGGGTTTGTACAGTCTATGCGAAGAATTAAGTCAGAATTGTATGGAGATCATTCAGCTGGCCGGTGGGGATTTGCACATGCTTGATCTGAATGAACTGGGGAATGGTTTTCCGGCAATCACACCGGCTTTCGGCAAGGCTTTGGCGGAAGCAGGGGCGATCTGTTTGGATTCTCAAGGCCATGAACAGGGTGTACTACTTCAGGTCCAGGGTGACCATAACAGTCGATATTCCTTGGCTTGACCGGCAGTGACTGGGCAGATGCAGAAATGCTGGAACGACCTCGATGTTGCCACCGAACACGGCGCAATCGGGATCGCAATTTTGTTGATCAAGAAGGTGATTGGCCACGCTCCCATCCAGCGTTCTCGAAAAGGCACCGGTTTTGATTACTGGATGGGTGACGACTCTCCGATGCCTTTCCAGAGTAAGGCGAGGCTGGAGATATCAAGAATCCGACACGGGGCGACAACGACGTAAGGGCACGAGTTAACACGAGTTAAACAGAAATTAAGGCAGACCAACCCCTCGGCCCCAACAAAATTACCGGCCTATGTCGTCGTGGTCGAGTTTAGCAGGCCCCTTGCTGAGGTTCGAAAGAAATGACGACAGTCGCGGATCTACACAACGAGGCCATGGAATTTACCGAGCTTGCGTTCCTCGCTCGAATGCGTGGGGAACAGGTGGACTCGATGGGTCTGTTCCAGAAAGCGCTGGAGCACGAACTTGACGCCATCGATAAGATGAGCGAAAGAGTCGAACCGACGTTCTCGGTTCTTTGTCGGAGCGCGGCTACACTCGCGCTTGATTGCAATGAATTTCGCAAGGCCGAGCAGATAGTCACACGGGCTTTGTCGCAAGATATACCGGAGGAAATCGCGGAAGAACTTCGTGATCTGCTCGAACAAGTCCAGTTCAAAAGACACTTAACGCTCCGAAATGTCACCCTTGAAGATGACGAGATACGGATGAGTCTCGCCGGTCAAGGAGTCGGTTTCGGCGTAGTCAAATTCGATGAGTTTCTTAGTCGAGCAACGGATACCTCGAAGATGATCCTTCGCATTGTAGAAAGGAAGCAGCACAAACCGTTCAGGGAAAGAGGTCGGCCGGAAAAAAGTCTGAGGGACAATTATGAATTGTTTTTGTCGCTTCCAAGGGCAGCCGGTTTTTCTGTGACATTAAAAATAGGCCGGCCTGCCCAGCAGTTTTTACCCGGCTTATTATTGGAACCGGCCGTCATTCTGGACGAATTCATGGACCTGATAGACCTTGCAAACAGGTCTCAATTCGAAGAAATCAAGAAACGTATTCCAGATCCGGCATATTTCAGAAACTTCGTTGCGCTGTCAAAAAAAATAGCTCCGGACGGCAAGAACATTCGTCAAGTCGGTTTCACAGCAATTCGGGCGAAATCCGAAAGGTCCGTTGAGCTCACGAAACCCTCTGTCGAGTTCCCGCCAATCGCAATGGAAGACTCATCAACAAAATCAGAACACGTAATTGTGAGAGGCGTGTTGCTTTATGCCGATGGAATGCACGCTGATAATGGCCTCATCAAAGTAATCGAGGAAGAAACCAAAAAAACGCACACAGTAATGGTCCCTGAAGGCATAATGAGCGATATAGTGAGGCCTATGTGGGATTCAGTTATTGAAGTCGAGGGAAAACGAGAAGGAAACCTTATTATTCTTGAGGACATCCGTGAGGCGCCGATTTGACCGGGTGCCGCAGTGCGGATCGGCAGTCGCGCCGGTCAGGATTCATGAAAAAGGGCCATACCGGTTTCTATTCGGATTGATGAATCAGATTGAGGGTACCCGTGGACACCAAATATCGATCCTCCATACGGGTCCGCCAAAGCACGAAAGAGCGGTTCCTCGAAAGCCGGAAAGACCGAAAGAATCTGACTCCGCCTCGCACACCGCCCTGGTGGAGCCATCGGCCTCTTTTCTATACGATCATCTCTCTCGCTCTGGCTGTGGGGGCCGGATTCGCGGTGCGTGGACTGTACCGGTTTTTCCCCCAGATCCGTTCAAAACCGCCGAGTCTGGAACAACAACAACCCGCCGAGAGTATGGAAAACAAAGAAACCGATATGGACCTTGAGACAGCGAAACGCCTTTTTTCCGGCGAGATTACGGGGGTAACCAGGACAGAATCTCAATGACCCGTGCGTGGAAAATTCGTCCTTATGATTCGGATCGGACCGATTATCTGGCTGCGGATCTTTCCATTTCCCCGCTGATCGCCCGTCTTCTGGTCCAGCGTGGGATTACCGAAACCGAAGATGCGCGGACTTTCCTGAATCCATCCCAGGATGTGTTTCATTCCCCCTTCCTGTTCAACGGAATGGAGCAGGCTGTCGAGCGTATCGCCCGGGCTAGAGAGCAAAACGAGCGCGTGTTGATTCACGGCGACTACGATGTGGACGGGATCACGGGAACCGCCATCCTTCTGGAGACTCTGTGGGAATTGGGGCTGGATGTGGAGTATTACCTTCCGCACCGGATCGATGAGGGATACGGAGTCAGCATCGACCGAATCGCCGAGTTCGCGGGGCAATTCCAATTGATGATCACGGTGGACTGCGGGACCACCTCAACCGAAGAGATTGCGCTGGCCCGTGAAAAAGGCATGGATGTGATTGTCACAGACCACCATCGTTCGGGGAAGGCCATTCCCGCTGCGATTGCTGTTCTCAATCCGATCCTCGAGCAGGAAGAATACCCGTTTCGTGATCTCGCCGGTGCGGGAGTGGCGTACAAACTGGCCTGTGCGCTGCGGGAAACTCTGTTGGAGATGCCGTCCCCGGAAGAAATGGGACTGGACCTGGCCACCCTGGGGACCGTCTCGGACGTGGTCTCTCTGCTGGATGAGAATCGGACCCTGGTCAGCCGGGGAATTCCCCTCTTACGCGAGGCGGTACGTCCCGGAATCCGGGCGCTCTTGGAGGTTTCCTCGACCGATCCGAGGCGGCTTGATACGCACCAGATCGCATTCCGGATCGGCCCGCGAATTAACGCGCTGGGACGGTTGTCCGATCCGCGAAGCGCGGTGGAACTGCTTGTAACACGGGACGAGGCGCGAGCGTTCGAAATCGCCACGGAGATGCATCGCCTGAACGCCAAACGGCAGGCTCTGGAGAAACAGGTCTCATCCGATGCACAAAATCGAGTGATTCAGGCGGGACTCCTGAACAGAAATTTGCCTTTATTGATTATTGATGGCGAGAAATGGCACCGGGGCGTACTCGGAATCGTGGCCTCTCATCTGGCGGCCCAATATGGGGTGCCCGTGATTCTCATGTCGCAGGAGGATGGAATCCTTCACGGTTCCGGGCGATCTTTGCCCTCGATGGACTTGGGAGCTGTCCTCGAGGACGCGCGTCCGCTCCTGCTTTCCGGCGGGGGACACGAGAACGCGGTGGGGCTTTCAGTGGATGTGTCGAAATATGAGGAATTGTGCGAGACACTGATCCGGGGAGCGCAAAAACGGTGGGGAGGACAAGCGGAACCGCCTCCGCTATGGCTGGATGGGGAGCTGCCCCTGGAACAGGTAGATGACCGACTGATCGAGGACCTGGCCGCTCTTGCGCCATTCGGTCAAGGTAATCCCCCTCCGGTGTTCCTCTTCCGATGTGAGGCTTCCACTTATGGCGGACGGATTGTCGGGAACAATCATTTGAGATTGACGCTTGGGCATTCGAGAGGGCGAATTGAAGCGATCGGATACGGGATGGGAGAGCGACTTTCGCAGCTGCGCCTGGATCGTCTTCAAATAGCCGGAAGCCCGTATTTTGACGAGTATCGCAATGTCCGTTCGATTCAACTGCGGATGGTCGATGTGCGATCCGATCGGGACGATCCTGTACAGGTAAAAACCGAGCCGAATAAGCCCGAAACCACAATGAGATTGGACCGGGAACGGTTGGGAAAAATCTTTCGTCTTATTCAGAAACTGGAACATGACGGTTTTCTTTCCAGGGCTTTGTTGAATGAAAAGGCCGGGGAATTGGGAATCCGAAAGGAAGAAATCTATCTGGCCGTGATTATTTTTGTCGAGCTGCAACTGGTACGGACCCGTGGAGATCGAATCGAACTTATCCCCTCCAAGGAGAAGCGGGACTTGTCACAATCTACCACATTTCGTCGCCTGAATGCTACATGATTTCCAATCCACGGAATCCGAATGGCTGAACATTGGTATGGGAGTTTCGGGGAAATGTAACATTTTGATAACCCGCAGCGTTCGCCCGGACTCCGGCAGGTTGAATGTCCGACGGACAGACCTTCTTACTATCAGAACGGAAGAAACAAACTATTCTCTTGACGCACGGACGTTTTTGTGTAAAATTTCTGCTGTTTGTGGGCTGTGTTCCACGGGAAGAGTGGACAGTAATTCTTTGTTACATCCCCGCACCTCACTGGTTTTTGTTATTTCATAAAGAAGGAGAGACGAGAAAGGAGAAACTCGAGATGAGTTACAAAAGAGTTGTATCTGTGGTTTTCGTTGCTTTGCTTACTGTTTTTACGATGCCGGTTATGGGAGAGACAGAACCGAATGACAGCACCTCCTCTCCAAACACAGTGGAGTTGAACGTGCCCGTATCGGGTTCGTTGGGAGCCGGGACCCCGGTTGATGTCCTGGACTTTTTCCGATTCACCACTGATTCGGACGGTCTCATTCAGATTGGGGCACGTCCCACAGCGGAACTGGACATCCATATCTGGATGCTGGATACCGATGGAAGGACCCAAATGGTTTATCGGAACAACACCGGGACAGGCGGAGATGAAGTGTTTCAGTACCAGAATCTTCGCGCGGGAACCTATTGGTTCATTGTCGGTCGTGTTTCCGGCGCAGGCGATTACACCGCCACGGTGAACTATGCCCCCACGGCGGAGATCGACCCGGAGCCTAATGATGATATTCCACTGGCCTCCATCATTGCGGCGGAGAACGGTACCGTTCAGGGACACTTGGGCTATTATGGCTCAAAATTTACCGACCGCTACGACTATTGGAAAATCATCACCCCCGATGACGGGCGCCTGACGCTGACCGTGAATCCGTCCGGGGATCTCAATGCCT
>JAKPRU010001021.1 GCA_029557025.1 Candidatus Omnitrophota bacterium
CGGAGCGAGCGCGCCAAAAAGGAGGGCGCGGGGGCCAGCTCCTGCAGTCCGACATCGGGCATCGCATTTATGCTGGGCGAGACCATGATCGGCTGGCGCGTCTGGGATGCGATCCGTTCTATTGACTACCTGGAAACGCGGGATGAAATCGACCCGAAACGAATCGGTGCGATGGGGATATCCGGTGGCGGCACAACAACATTCTGGGCCGCCTGCGTGGAACCGCGCATTAAGGTGGCCTTCCCGTCAGGATATTTCTGCACCTTCGATCACTGCATCATGGCGGTGCCTCATTGCATCGACAATTACATTCCGGGGATATTTAAAGTGGCGGACATGCCCGAATTTGCCGGGCTGATCGCGCCACGCGCGTTCTTTGTCGAGTCTGGAACACAGGACAACATTTTCCTGATCGATGGTGTGAAAGATGCCGTCAATCGCGCGCGCGAGATATACGCAGTATTCGGCGCAGAAGACCGAATCGACTCGGAGCACTTCGACGCAGGCCATTCCTTCTACGGCAAAGGCGGCTTCGCCTTTATCGAAAAGTGGTTGTAATTGCGCTCTCCGGCAGGATAGGCGTTTCTCAGCGCGCATTTACCTGAACAGCATGTCCTTCAGGGATTCCATCAGAAGTCTTGGGTAGCGCCGGCGATCCCAGAGAATGCTCGCTGTCAGGAAACATTCATGTGTGCAGCGACAGTGGGTGTTTCGGATCCACCGACGAGCCTTTTCGGCCGCCTCGGATTCCCACAAGGCACGGAAATCGTAATCGACTTCCCGCACACTCCCCAAAACCGGATCGATTCCTTTCTCCGTTGAGTCTCCGCTGCGTTCGTGGAAAAGCGGTTCGCAGATACTCACTGTTCCATCGCTGTACAGCACACCGATGCGGGATACGGCGGCGCAGGCTATTGGTGAATGGTTCTCTGTCAGGATTTCCCGGATCGCCTCACGTGTAAGGATGTTCTTGGCACGTTGCACGGCCGAGCGAATATCGCGACTTCGAGCGTGATGATAAGCCTCGCATTTCAGCGCAAAATCTTCGTATTCCGCAAACGAGACTCGCGCAATGGAAGAATCCGCTGCACGACCGCGAAGCAGATTCGGTGAAATCCGGTCCGCATCCCACGTAGATAACTCGTCGAACAGGTCGCCCAGCTCCTGCGCATTCCCGGAAGAAACCGTCACCACTATAGAAACTTGAAGTCCCGGCTGGTGTTCCCGCACTCGGACCAGACGCTCCACCGTGGCCCGGCACTGTTCATACACCCCCGCTCGGTTCCGCAGTCGATCGTGTGTTTCGGAGAGACCATCCACCGAAACCCCCAAATCCAGGCTCAGCGATGGGCAGCGCAGAAAGATATCTTTCACCTTCGCCTCAATCGCCTCCGTCAATGTCCCGTTCGTAATCATCCCCATTCGATGCACACCGGCCTCGTTGACAAATGCCTCTATCACCTCCGGCAAATCGGATCGCAGAAACGGTTCCCCGCCGGTAACACGGAGAAACACCAACGGATAAAGCCCCCGCGCCAATCGCCGAATTTCGGAAAGCGACAAATCTTCCCGGCTGCACAACTCCTCCGTGTAAAAACAATGGAGGCATCGAAGGTTGCACCGCGATGTCACATAATAAATGAGGTACTTCAATGCCT
>JAKPRU010001038.1 GCA_029557025.1 Candidatus Omnitrophota bacterium
GGAGCTTTTGTCCTCATGTCGGGATATCAGTGGGCGAAAGGGCGCCTCTTTTCGGACAGCCAGATCCTCCAATCCGAGCTTCTTACAGTTCTTCTTACGGCAACGCTTGCCTCACTCCTCACCTATTTCGCGTTGCAGCGGTGGGTTGTCTCCCAGCAGCGACGACGCCGCCAAACCACCGACTCAATAGGATCCAGGGGGGCCGAAGAGCGGCTCAAGAACCAGCTCTTTTTTCTCCAGAACCTGTTTAATGCGATTCCCAGTCCGGTATTCTATAAGGATAGACACGGGTTGTACCGGATGTGCAACAAGGCCCTGGAGGATTTCTACGGTCTTAAACGCGAACAAATAATCGGGAAGTCCATTCACGACCTGACCGTGCGAGATCTGGCCGAGATCCATTCAGACAATGATACCGGGCTGTTCCGGCAGCCTGGGACGCATGCCTACGAAGCCCAGTTCACCGTCGCTGACGGCAGTCTGCAAAGCGCCCTGTGCTACAAGGCTTCCGTGGTGGATACCGAGGGTGAGATCGCAGGCTTGGTTGGGATTATTCTCGATATCACCGAGCGCAAACGCGTCGAAAAGGAGCTGCAGGAATCGGAGGAGTCACTCCGGGCGATCCTGGATGGGATCCACACCGGTATTCTGATCATCGACCCGATCACACACCGGATTGCCGAAGCGAATCCCACCATCCTGCGGATCATCGGCAAGACCAAAGAAGAGGTGCTGGACAGGGTTTGCCACCAATATGTCTGCCCGGCAGAACAGGGGCGTTGTCCCATAACCGATCTTGGGCAGGAAGTGGACAGCAGTGAGCGGGCTCTGATCACCGGTGCCGGGCAGCAGATTCCGGTACTCAAATCGGTTGCGCGCGTCACCCTGAGAGGCAAGGAGTACTTGCTGGAAAACATTGTGGATATCTCCGGCCTCAAATCAGCCGAGCAAATTGCCATGCAGGAGACTGCAAAGCTTTCTGCCATGCTTTCCGGCATGGAGGAAGGGGTTGTTTTTGCTGATGCCAACGGCGTAGTGGTGGAGGTCAACCAATGGTTTGCAAGGTTTGTGCAGCGGGAAAGGGAGGAGCTGATCGGGAAAAGCATCGAAGAATTGCATACCGGCGAAAGTCTGTATGGTGTTCTGAGGATCATCGGGGGTTTTCGCGAACAATCGGCTTCGGAACCCGTGTTCATCCAGCGGGCCATGGGCAACATGGAAGTGATCCTGCGGGTGCAGCCCATCTATCGAGGCCGGTCCTACGAAGGGGTTTTGCTGAATGTGGTGAATGTGACCGATCTGGTTCAGGCGCGCCGCCGCGCGGAAGCGGCGGATATCGCGAAGAGTCAATTCCTGGCCAATATGAGCCATGAGATTCGTACACCCATGAACGCCATCATCGGCATGACCGACCTGGTCCTCGACACCGGGCTCACCGAAGAACAAAGAGAATGCGTGGAGGTGATCAAGAATTCGGCGCACGGCCTTTTGACCCTCATCAACGATATCCTGGATCTGTCCAAGATCGAG
>JAKPRU010001040.1 GCA_029557025.1 Candidatus Omnitrophota bacterium
CGGGTGAAATCCGCACGCAGTTTCTCTCCCGCGATTTCCGCAAGAGCTTGGGCGGCTATGATTCCGGCGATGTGATGCGCACGCATTTCAACATCGATGCGCCGCTCGATATGCTGCAACGGGCGCAATATACCGACATCATGACCTATCTGCCGGGCGACATCCTGACCAAGGTGGATCGGGCCAGCATGGCCACCTCCCTGGAGGTCAGGGCGCCGTACCTGGACGTGGAATTTGTCGAGTACGTCAACAACCTCCCATCAAGCTGCAAGCTCCGTGGATTGACCCGCAAGTACCTCCTGAAAAAGGGCCTGGAGCGGATATTGCCGAAGGATATCCTCCATCGGAAGAAGAAAGGTTTCGGGATCCCCTTGGCCAAATGGCTCAAGGGGGAATTGAAGCCCATCCTTTTGGATGTCTTTTCCCCGGCCAAGATCAGGCGGGAAGGTTTGTTTGACGGTGAGGTGGTTCAAACCCTGCTCCGGGAACACTTCACGGGACAGAAGGACAATCGCAAGCCGATCTGGACGCTGTTGATGTTCGAGATGTGGAAGGAGCGTTTCGCCGCATCTTGCTGAATGTGAAGTGCCCGATATCGGCAGGTAGGCGGATGAGTTAAAGGAGACGGAATCGACGGGTCCGTCGCGGAAGGAGTCGAGGATGGCATTGCCCAACGAACAGATCCAATCGGCGCTGGGTGACATGTACCGGATCTTTGCCGAGTTGCCCATCGAGGCGCAGGAATGGTTTGTCCATCAGACGTGCGGCCTGATGGAACGGAGGAACAATACCAGCCTCTATTCCTATGCCCGCTTCAAGCGGATCTACGAACTTGCGCGGACCTATGGATTATCCATCGAGAATCGATCGATCCTGGAGATCGGTGCCGGCAAGCCGCTGGGTATGGGCTTGTTTTGGAACCTTGCCGGTGCCGGGCGATACACCTCCATCGACAAGTTCGTGCCGGTCAATCTCGATGACCTGTGGCTTTCACGGTTTCAATGGCTCATCGGGATGAATCTGTTCCGACCGGCGCCCTTCGAGATGGGAGACCTGGTCCGGAAGGACGGGCAGGGGTACCAGTTGAACCGGGAGAGGATCGATCTGATCCAGGGGGATTTCGACACCCATCCGTTCCAGCCGGAATCCTTCGATTTCATCTCTTCCTTGGCCGTCCTCGCGCCTGACACTGGAATCGAATCCATCCTGAAGAGGATGCACCATATCCTTCGCAAGGGCGGCACGATGATCCATTTGATCGATCTGAGGGAACACCATACCCATCTGAGAACGGTCCCGGACAAGGACCGTTCGATCGACTTCATGAAATATTCTCGGGACGATTGGGAGAAGCTCTATCCCCCGGGATCGGAGCATTACATCAACCGTCTGCGCGCCAGCGATTTCAGACAGCATTTCCTCGCGGCAGGGTTCGAAATCGTCGATTTCACCGCTACGCAGAGCATGGACATCACTGAATCAGTCTATGCGGATATCGATCGGGCGTTTCACCATTATCCGCTGGAGGACCTCCGGATCCTGGCTGTAAATGCAGTCCTGAGAAAAAGAGGGCGTTAACAGGGATGCAAGCAATGACGACGAACGAAACTGCGGATCTCAAGACAGCGCAAGCCTTTTCGGACTCCTGGATCAACTGCTTCTCACCGTCCCCCTATACGCTGGTCCAGGTCCGGGAGTGGTTTGATCCGGTGGGATTGGAGGG
>JAKPRU010001055.1 GCA_029557025.1 Candidatus Omnitrophota bacterium
CCTGGCTTCCCCCCTATCCCCTCTTCCCTATCCCCTCTTCCCTCTTCCCTCTCCCCTATCCCCTCTCCCCTTTCCGTTCCTGCTTTCCTGATTTCCAAATAGTCTCCTGTATTCTGTTTTCGAGGACGAGGACGAGGACGATCTCGGACGCGCTATAAGGCAACCATCTCCTGCTCCCAACTCAAAACTCAAAACCCAAAACTCAAAACCTCTCCCTATCCCCTATATCCTATCCCCCCTCTCCCAATTCTAGTCTTCCCTCTTGCCGCCATGTATGCAATAGTCAAGGCATGTTATGGACGAACAAAGCGAATGCATGCCGGGATTGGTTAATGCCGGCAACGCTTCCGCTTCTTGCGGGATACTCCTTTTTCCGGGGGTATCTCCTGCCGGGATTGGATGTCGTAACCATTGCGATCCTCGGCCTTGCCCTGGCGCACATGGCATTGGGAAAGTTTCGGATTCGGCCGGGTTTGGCTGCGCCCTGGATGGCGACCTTCCTGGCCATGGGCGGAATCAGCCTGATCTGGCCGCCGACTGATTTCGTCAGGGCAGATGCGTGGAAAGAAGCAGCCGGCACGTGTCTGCTGGCATGGATTCTATTGGCCTCTGTGGCTTCGTGCAGCGAGAGGGCCGGCAAGCGGCTGGCGCTTCTTGCCATCCCGGTCAGCCTTTGTTATTCGTGCCTGATCCTCCTGCAGAATGTGGCGCCGGGCGGATGGAATCCCCGGTGCTGGCCGATTTTTTCGGCGCTCTGCATTTATCTCAATCAATGGACGCAGAAATACCAGGAGATTTCATTATTGCTTCTCATGTGGGTCGGCGTGGCGGCCTGCGCCGCCCGATCAGACCGCCGATGGCAATGGACAGCCGTACTGTTAATCCTGGGGGGAATCGCCTTAGCCACAGGATATTCAAAAAACAGCATGCTGGCCTACTGGTTTTCCCTCGGAGTATTTGCGTTTGTTATCATTTCCCGCAAATATCCCGCCAGGATACTGGCCGCGTTTGCAGCGGGCATAATTCTGTCCATTCCGCTTCTCTGGTTTCTGGTGGAGCAATCGTCCCTGCTAACATCCCTGTGGATTCGAGTGGTGACCATGCTGGATACCGGCAATCTTAGAACCCGCTGGGTCATCTGGGATTATGTTCTGCGCATTGTTAGTTCACATCTTCCCCTTGGCCTGGGATTCGGAGGCGCTTCTGCGCTTCCGGGAAACAATATGCTTCTGTTCGATTTCTACATGCCCAATGAAATCGTATCACAAATTGCGGCGGCGTCCTCTTGGGTTTATCGCGGCTTTCATCCTCATTCTGTCTCGCTGCTATTCCTGGCAGACCTGGGAATACCCGGGCTGTTGCTCTACGCCGGCTTCGCATGCGCCGTGGTGCGAATGCTCCGGAATTCCA
This sequence comes from Candidatus Omnitrophota bacterium, assembly GCA_029557025.1. Classification (GTDB taxonomy): domain Bacteria; phylum Hinthialibacterota; class Hinthialibacteria; order Hinthialibacterales; family JAKPRU01; genus JAKPRU01. The sequence continues at coordinate 1,411 of JAKPRU010001055.1, forward strand.
ACCTGCCCGGGAACCTTCTTGCCGGGGCCACTGCGTTCATGTTTTCCATTCTGTTCTATTGGAACATGACTTTCTCCGTTTGGGATTTCGAATGCCTGATGCCAATATGCCTGGGATCGGCGATCCTCTGGCGGATAATACGGCGCGAAGGGGTTTCCCCAGAAGATCCATGGCATCGCGCGTCATTGGTGTTTCTCGGGGTGATGCTTGCGGCATACGCCGGTATGGCGGGAATTCATCACATCCGGGAGAATGCATTCCAAAACAGGTTTGCGCAATCTCCGGCGACGCTGGACATGAAAGGGGCGCGGCTTGTACTTGGCGAGAGAGTGCTCCCGATATCCGGCGAGGCCGGCGGATTCATGGAGACGGTAGAGGCGGAGGGGGGGAATGGCTGGATTGCCAGGGGATGGGCGGGCGATGTCTCGACCCGCAGGCCGGCGCGCGGGCTACTGATTTTTGCTGGATCCGAGCGCGTGGATTTTATCCGGCCTGCCCTGCCGCGATTCGATGTCCGAAAAAAATATCAGGCCACCCCGTTGCTGTTCACCGGATTCGAACTGCGATTGCCGCCTGGAATCACCAACCCGGCCTCTCTGCATGGCGTGGCAATATTTGATGACGAGACGTTTTTATTGCTCAGCGAGAAACCTTAGGGAAGTGAA